>JAUQYS020000371.1:0-6280 GCA_030587585.2 Candidatus Njordarchaeota archaeon | reverse complement strand
ATAGGGGCCAAAAAGTTTGAGGAGGTGGAGGGTGTTAGGCCTGATGTTCTCATTGTTTTTTCTTATACTGGTAAGATACCAGAAAGTGTTTTGGAGGAGGCTGAGCGTTGTGGGGTAATAGTTGAATCGAGTATACGGAGATTGGCTATGAGGATTAGGAATATGAGTGTATCGAAGAAGTGATTTTTTTATATGAGTGATTGGTGAGCCGGATCACAAAGCATCTATTAGATCAATCTCTATTTAGGTAGTATAATTGGGGGGTTGGAGTGGTTAAAAGGACAATTGAAAAAATAAAGAGGAATCATAGAAGCAGAAAAGACTAAGAAGTATTTTTCTGATAACTTCTTTTCGATAAATTAACATTGCTACATGATGGAGGTTTGGTGAAAAATGTGGTGGAGAAGTTTATAAGAAGGATTGATGGACTTAGATAGAATTCCGCTTCCTACTAGTGGAGGAAAGCATAATGCAGAATAATGATTTAAGACACGTTCACCGTTATGCCGTCGGAATAAAAAGCGACAGAATTTTTATAGCATTTCTAGCATCCATGGGCCCGACTGGTGGTGTAAGACGTGTTCTCGTATATGAAGTGGTTAGTCAATATATTCGGCCAGTTAGATCTTTTGATGTGACCAGAAGAGATACGCCAGATCGAATTAATTCTGTAGGGTTTGTGTCTGTTCTCATGTACATAATAATTAGTGCACTATGCATGGGTATCGCTGTTAGCCGGATATTATGCTTTGTTTTGCTTATTTTTGGGTTTATCTGTATGTTGTTGTTTGCGTCTTTTCTTAAGTCGTTTTTTCTCTATCAGTTATCGTGTCCTGTGGGTATTGCTTGGGATGAGGTCAATGAAGCCTTTGTTGTTCTTTTTCCAGATTTTCTGTATTATAGACTCTATATTGTAGGAAATAAAGAAGAGGGCATTGTTGATGAGTCTATATATAGATCTACTTGGCGGGTGCTTCGCTTCGCTATGGGAATCTCAATAGTTCTGCTTAGCCTAGTATTAATATCGCTCCCCCTGACATATACAATGGTATTTTTGTCTGATAATTTTCCTCAGATCTATGCCGACTTAGAAGTATTTTTTGTTCTGTTGCATTTTGTTTTTGTAGCTATTCTAATGGTTGATTTGCCATTTTTGTTTCTTAATAGTAGAGTCACATCATATGAGTGTTTTGGATTACGTCGTCACGATATATTCATAGTTCAGCGTGGCATATTTTTTAATAATATCTTAGTATCAAACTTTGTGACTGGAGGCATAAGAAAAATAGGAAAATTCTTTATGTGGGATATATCGAGAACAATATTGATCCACAAAAACCATATCATTATATGTGGCATGAAAAAAGTGATAATGCTTAATGACCATAAAGAATCATTCAGAACTAGACTAGGACTACTAGAATACATTGTTGGTATCCATACACACAAACAAAAATTAGTGATATGCACAAATAAAGCGATATACATAGGGAATCTACATGGCTCAAAGATCCAAAAAATCTATGAATGGCCCAAAACAGACAAGCGAAATCCTATCATTGGGACCATACTTCGCGACTCAAAGATATATGGGATCTACTCAGATAAGTCAATAAAGATCGCAATTTTAGCTTAAACTCTTGATTCAAATTAGCTGCTATATCTATTTTTCCAAAGTTTTATTAGTATCGTGTTTTTTATTATATAGATGAGGGATAGGGTTGCATAGCGATATCTTACACAATAAATTTGAGGCTACAAAGAGCTTTGTGGATTTAGTGATGGCGAAAGCTAGGGAAAAAATATACGCTATATACCTTTTTGGGAGTGTTGCTAAGGGAACGGCAGATATTCACAGCGACATAGATGTTCTAATTATAGCATATGAGAAGGATGATGAACTCTATGATGTTTTGTCTAGTGCAGCATTTGAAGTTTTTCAAAAGACAGGAGAATCCATAGAATTCTTGGTCTTTGATTTCGAGGAGGCAATGAGATCTAGCTATGCGAGCCCATTTTTTCATGAGGTTAAACGTTACGGCAAGCTCCTATATCTCAATGGTGGGCGCATAAGAGAAAGAGCGGAGGCATTATTGAGACTCTCAGAACATTATAGGTCAGGGGCATATGATCTTAAGAGACTAGGGTACTACAGGATCGCGTTGGATACGCTCTATAATGCCTTAGAGCTACTTATCAAAGCATTAATTCTGATGGAAGAGAAACCCCTACCAAAAACGCATGGAGGGTACCTGCACTTGTTTGGACAACTATATGTAAGGACGGGGGTTGCTAGAAACACACTATTAAGGGATCTCCACAAGTGTCTAGATGCCCGTAATAAGGCTAGGTATGACCCAGATGCTGAGATAAGCATAAGCGACATAGAATTCGTGGAGAATATATACGAAGAGATGAGAGAACTTCTAATCGCGAGACTAAAGAAGGAAACAAATAACGCGCAGTAGATTTATGCTGTTGCAAAGTGGTTTTCATATTCTTATTTCTAGAGCTTCTAGCATACGATGATTGACACTAGAGAGATTGCATCTAAAGGCAGTAAAGAGTAACAGGGAAAACAAAACAAAATCATCTTCAAAACAGAAATTTTCCCAAACGAGAAATCATACATATCGGACAAGCAGTGGTGTGTGCGTCCTAGGACGCACAATGTGCGCCCAAGCCCTCCTCTGCTGAAACCCCAAACATCTAACCTTTCGTCAAATAAAGACGGGGTCTTTGTGCATTGAGTTTTTTCTCAAATTCTTGGTGTGCGTCCCTAGATGCACGCATCGGGCTTGTCCGGTAGGCATAAGGATTTAAACGAGAAAGGGCTCAGTCTGGCGCTGATTATGCTTCTATTTCCTTTAATGCTTTTCGCTGTTCTCAAAGTGATCTCGTATAGGAAAACTAGATGCCATAAAACACCAAATAGCCAGCTCAACAACTCGCTAATTACGACTCAGCATGGCATATTTTTTAATGATATTTTTGCTTTATATGCATTCTATTATATACAAAAAGTTTTCGCTCTTAGTTCATAAAATTGCGATCGAGAAGTCTAGCACGAATGAGAACAGAATTATTCATAGGTTTATGCAGATAAATATATCTCTTAATGGACTTAATTATTCTTTGGTAATGTTAGCTAAGCCCTTCTTATTGTTTTTTCTTCTTGGGCTAAGAATCCCACTATTATTTATATTTATAGGTATATTGCCTCTTTTTCCTCAAAAATGTTTCCAAGTAGAGCTCCAATAATGCCTCCAGCTATTATTGCAGCTACGTTTCCTTTTGTCGCGGCGCCACCAACCATAGCTCCAAGAATCCCTCCTATAGCCGTAGAACTAATATATGGTTGAGATCCTTTCTTTTTAACAACGAGCTTAGAGTTTTCAATTTTGAGAATAGAATTACAATGTGGACATTTAACTACGATAGGAGGCTGTCTAGATAGATAAAATGGGCCTGAGCATACGGGGCATCGATAATGATATAGATTCTCCTCTTTAGCATCATATCTTGAATAAGTGTCTTCATGGCTACAGTATGGGCATTTAATGATAAATAGTTCTGGCAATTCACTAGCTCTCTTTGCTTTTATCTTTATTTTTCTATGACATTTCTTGCACAGAACATAAACAGTCATTAGGGATCGTCCTCAAATAGAATCCTTATATCAGATAGCTTATTTACTGTATGGGTATTTATCTTGATTTTTTCTTCAGAATATCTTTCTATAACATACTTTAGCGCTCTATCAGTAGTATATATCTTATCTAGCACACCATTTAACGCTAAGATTGCTATATCCACATCGACTTTATCTTTCAGTTTCTTTTTGAGTATTTCTGTAATTCCTTTTCTCCTTTGTTCTAGTTTCCTTTTGTAGGAATTTATTTTGCTTGCACCTTTTATGACTACCGATACTCTGCCGAATTTTGTTTTTCTAGCAATAACAATTATATTTCTTTCTATTGCATCCTTATCAATCTTAAGCTTCGAGCTATGTTCTCGAATCATGCTATTAGTGATTATTATTCGTGCATTTATGCTTCTATTAAGTGCTTCTTTGATGATGCTTTCCCAGAAATTATCGTAAGCTTCTTTAGGGTTGTTTGTTTTATAATTACTGGTGATTGAGGATATCACACGCGTGTCTATAGCTATGGTTAGCGTTCTCATTTAGCTCTCCCAAAATAGTTTTCTTAGTGCTTGATCGATGTTTTTGATGAAGGTCTCCCCTGCTTTGTCTAATTCCCTTAAGATGGGTGTGCCGTCGGAAAAATCGTATATTTTAAGAAGATTTGTAATTTCGTTTCTAACAAACCACTTTATAAATGCTGATGCTGCTATATCACTATGAGTCGAAACAATTAATCGGACTTTTTTGCCATATTTTTTTTGTTCGATAAGAAAGTCAAGGAGAGCCCATATTAGTGAGATCTGTGTGTTGAGCTCTAAGTGTGCTTCTGGTTCGTCAATAAATAAAAATACTTCATTATCGGAGCTCTTAGCGACCTTAAGAGCGTGGTCTAAAGTTAGAAGTATTGGGACGACCTCTAGCATACCTGCTGATGTTAAGGATAATGGGATACTCAAGCCATTTAGATTCATTCTATCGAACATTGCGTCAAATTTTAGATTCACACCAATAAACTTTTTGAAACTGAGATCTGGTTGTTCACCGAGATACATCAAGCGCATTATTGGTATGAGAACATCTAATATTGTGACTGGATACCATCGGCTAGAGATGTTCATTAATATTGCTCGAGGGGTTTCGCGTCTTAGTATTTTAAATAGCTTATGGAAGTTTAAAAGGTCATTGAATAATGTCTCATGGACGTTATAGTCTGATCTTTTTAGTGACCCACTACCTACATCTGAGATTAGTTTGACGATGCTCGAGATATTTTGTTTAAGAAAATAGGATACGACCCTAAATGATGGAATATAGAACATATGTAGATATTCTGGTATGTTCTGTGGTGTAGACAATTCGTGGCTATCAAAATAAATACGCAAATGTTTGTTAGCGATATTGTATTCAATACTAAAATATTGTTTTCCCGTTAATACTATACTAAGAAGGTCGTCCATGTCAGAATAAAAATTATCCAAAAGACAGCAAACGAAAATCTCTTTGTCAAGTTTCTTATTGATAATACTCTTTCCAAGAGCATATATAGACCGAGAAATAATTGTTTTACCTATATTATTTGGGCCGACAAACAGCGTCAAAAGTTCGCCTAGCTCCAGCTCTGCATGTTCTAATGGCCCTAAATTGTTCACCTTGATTCTCAAAACTATCACCACAACATTGTTGTCCCTCTCTATAAAGAGAAAAATATTTGTTAAATGCGATCATTTTCTGGCCGTAACCAGCTGTTTTTTGGTATTAATATTATCAAATATCAGGTGTTTTTATCTGATAGAGCAAATAGCAATAATTGTTACTGAATAGCGTATATTATGCTTGAACGTCATTTTTAAAAATTTTGATATGGGTTATCATCACGATATGGCGGGTGTTTTTATGAAAAAACACCTGATTGTTGTAGCAGTAGTAGCTGTGTTGTTTGTCTCTTTGGTTCTGCTAATTATTATGTTACCGAGGACGCATGTTGTTCGTGTTGAGATTTCCGATCCCTTAGACGATGGAGCTGTGTGCATATTGGCGGATTATGGGCCGGTAGCTGGGTATACCAATGGTGGGCTCTCTGGGGCATTAGTTGGTGCGGCTAAAGGAGGAGAACACGATGTTCTAAGCAGGGGATTATATCGCTTTTATCTAAAAGATTGGGATAATCAAAACGTAGTACTACATCTTTACTGTACCATAAAGAATGGCTCACCGGGAAGCTTGGAGATTTACGTTATTAATGATTTTGGAAAATTGCCCGAAAACCAGACAGGCGACCCAAGAGATGTTTCGGATGTATGGAATCTTAGTGATTCTGGCCATAAGATCGACACGGTTACTCCTGAGGTTGGTAAATGGTTTGAGGTTGAGGTTTCTGCATCAATAATATCTGATTATATCAGCGACGAAAAATATATCGCATTTATGATTATTCTAAGCAACGAGGAATCATTAGAGGGATATTATGGACTAAGCACATACGAATATGCAGAAACCGAGAACATAGATCCACCATATCTAACTTGGGAGGCATAAATAGATACTTGTATCTTTTTTTGTATACTATTCCAAAAATTTTAGTATTGAATACAATATCGCTAACAAACATTTGCGTATTTATTTTGATAGCCACGA
>JAUQYS020000330.1:0-1850 GCA_030587585.2 Candidatus Njordarchaeota archaeon | reverse complement strand
CATAGTGGCTCTGACGATTTCGGGATCGGCATAATCACCATATCCTATTGCATGGCTTAATAATATTCTTTTTTGAAATTCTTTAGCTTCATCTTCTGCTAATATTATATCTGCTAAGGCGCCAACGCCGGTGTTTACTCCATAGGCTATTTCTCTTCTGCTTACTAATTCATTCACATACTGTCTTGTTCTGTTCATTTTATCAATACTTTCGTTAGAAAGACATACTTTTACTTCTCCTTTCGCCACGGCTAGAATATCCTCGATAGATAGATTTTTAGATATAGATAATGTTTGCATCAAAACACCCTTGATATAATAAGCTTTAAGATGATTAAAATGATCCATGCTTTGGTCGATAGCTTTATGACTGGATGGAAGCGATAAGAGGTTCATTATAGATGTACGAAAATATCTGGATGGCTCCAAAAATTTTTATTTATAAAAAAATTTTTTTCTACTAATAAAAAAAGGGAGATACAAAATGAAGAAACTATCAGAAATACCAGCGGGCTCGCAAGTCGAAATAGTTAATATTGATGCTGACATAAAATTATGTAAACGACTAGCTGAACTGTCATTTATTCCAGGAGAACAATTATTTGTTGTAATAAATAATCCGGGGGGATATGTTGTTGTGGAAACAAATGGCGGAAGATTCGGACTTCCTCGTGAGGTAGCAGATAGAATTATTGTGAAGGAATTATTTGTACAGCCTAGATATCCTTGTAGTGGGCCGAGGCGAAGAAAGCATAGGAAGAGGTGGTTATGGTGGAGAAGGGGATAATACCTCGAGATCTAAGAGAGACACATAAGGTCATTGCTTTAGTTGGCCAGCCGAATGTCGGAAAATCGACAATATATAATAGGATCACCGGTGAGCTGCAGCATATTGGTAATTGGCCAGGGAAAACTGTTGAGGTGGCGTGGTCTAAAGTCGAATTTGAGAACGAAAAAGTAATATTGGTGGATCTTCCAGGTACATATACGCTTTCTGGCTTTACGGAAGAGGAGGAAGTGACTATAGAATTTATTTTGCATGAGAAGCCTGATGCGATAATTGTTATTACCGATGTAAGTGCACTGCCGAGGAATTTATACTTATTGCTACAAGTACTAGAGATAACGAACAGGGTTATTCTCGTAGTAAATATGATGGACGAGGCTGAGCGATGGGGAATAAAAGTGGATCTATCCAAACTGAGATCTATATTTGGTATTCCAGTAATTGGAACTGTAGCCATAAGGGGTGCTGGTCTTGAGGATATGTTAAGGGCAGCATTGAAGGTGGCAAAAAAACCTCCTAAGCCGTCAAAGATAAGGTATCCAAATATTGAGTGCTACATAGAGGAGATAGAGGAAATAATAAAAAGTACAGGCATAGATAATCCTAGATTTATGGCAATAAGAATAGTTGAAGGCGATTATAAAATTCTAAAAGAATTGCCTGAAGAGGCAGCAATCAAGATTGAGGGAGTCCTAGAGAAGATGAAATTTGTGTTTAAAAGGGATCCAAGACTAATTATTGCTTCCGAACGATATCTAGTTATCGATTCTATAATGCTAGAAACATTTTCAAAGAAAACGTTGGCAGATAGTCTAACAGAAAAATTGGATAACATTTTCTTCAAGAGGGGCTTAGATATGATATTTTCCTTTGCGATATTGTTTCTTTCTTTTCTCGTGGCATATCAAATAGGATATTTTCTCTTAGAGATCTTAGATATGGTTCTGTCGGCATGTATTGTTGATCCTATCGATGCTTTTTTGGCAAATACCACACCTTCATGGGCTCATTCTTTGATAGTTGACGGAATCATTGGTGGGATTGTTTTTGCTCTTACGTTCCT
>JAUQYS020000325.1:0-5148 GCA_030587585.2 Candidatus Njordarchaeota archaeon | reverse complement strand
GGGCCTGCTCCTATGCCCGGGGAGACAGAAAACAAATATATGATAGTTCTTAGAGACTATAGGCTCAATAAGACAGACACATCCTATGCTAAAAGATTATTAACTTCTTGTTGTGACAAAATTACGAGAGATTCTCTACGCAAAGTCAAAGACTTTCAGCCAGCTATATTAAGATTTAAAGTGCTAAGTAGAATGTATGATTCTCCTCGAAATACTATTTATGCCATTACGGGTGGGGAAGGATCCGATCAATGGGTCATTTATGCTCTCGTAAAGAAGAAAAATGGTTATATTGCTACACGTCTGGATGAGGGCGCTGAATATATCGGTTATGGATGGTTTAGATGGTTTAACAAAAATATTCTACGTTTTGTATTAGTGCAAAGTATGCCAGTAGAGCGAGAAATATACGGGCCTTCTCTAAAAATTTACGACGAGAACCTGCACATATACGCTAATATACCAAACGAAACGGTGATATAATGATATCACAACTTCTAATATTTTTCGAATGGATTGTTGGACATTCGATTATTATGTCCGCTTCATTTCTTATAGTTTTTTTGGGTTTCTTTTTTCCTGCTGTAATTATCTGTGTTATTTTTCAACGAGAAAGTAACAGAAATCACGGAAAAAACTCAAATATGCATAGTATTATATTTTCATGATTTTGGATAGTTTTTTCAATATTTTTGTTTTTTCTTTTTTGCCTATTTTGAGGTCTTCTACGATGTCTTCCAAGAATGATATTACTCTTTCCATTCTCTTTACATTAACAGGGTAAGGAACACCGTCTTTTCCGCCATGAGCAAAGGTATATCTTATTGGGTCTATCCAAGATATCTCTGCGTTATATATGAGTTCCGCTACAAGAGCCAAAGCACGTATTGTTCCGGGCCCTATGCCTCTTATTTCTACGAGCCCTTCATAGTTTCTTGGTTGAATTTCGTAGGCTCTGCTTAGGGCATCCCAATTTACTCTCATTGGGACTATTTTGATATTTATTGGAGAATTAGCTTTAGGTTTTTTATTCATATTATTATCGAATAGAAACTCATCTAGAGGACGCTCCTTCCTAGCTATCCTTACTAGCTGAAAATAATCTCTCTTAAGTTTATTCACCCCCTCCCTAACTATGTCAACGGATATTTTTTGTGCCTCTGCAGACCTGTTGGAGGCCATATCCAATACAAACGGTAGTTTTATGTCGCCTATTATATCATGAGGATCTATTACGAAACTTTTGATGCTTGTTGATATCCAGTGATATCGTCTAGCTGTTTTTAATTTCGTACACATACCTTGTTGAATTACTACCCAATCGCCATCCTTATCAACAAAAAAAGCATGATGATATATTTGGTGTTCATCTTGTAGAACAGCATTATCAACCTTAGCAACAATTCTACTAGCCCTAACTAGACGTTCTACTTTTTTGCTAGATAAACCAAAAATATCACCTATCTTCCTTATCTCTTCTGGGGCTCTAAGGCTTCTTTTCCCCTTGCCTCCCGCCATTAATATTCCAATGTCTGGCGATAGTACCTCCCGTAAGACCCCTGCTGTTACTGTGGTGACTCCTGAGGAATCCCAATCATATCCAAGAACATAGCTAAACGCTTGAAACCATAAAGGATCGGCCAATCTTTTCATCAATTCTTTAACGCCATATTCTGAAACTATTATTTCAAGTATTGGTTTTGCAAGTTTTTTCATCCTTGCTACAAGCCAAGGAGGTGCTTTTCCTCCATGAAGCCTCAGATCAAATGTCGCTATTTTTCTCATTATGATACACTTATAGGATAAGCCTATACTATCGCTAAATCTTTCCTAGATAAAAAAATTAGAGAAACAATGTTTATATTATAGATCTTATGATTTTGTCCAAGTCTTCTGCAAATTTTGTTTTTGTTATCATGTCAATGTTTCCCAGAGCATTTTCGAGGTATGGATCAAAACTTATGCTGCCTAAGAGCCTTATCTTAAATTTTTCTACTATCTTTTCTACGCCTCTCATTATATTAGTCTGCATATTTTCTATTAGTCCTATCGTCCTGTAGTTCTGCTTCACTAGAAAATCCACCAATCTCGCTACTGTTGATATTGATAAAATCGATCCCGTTGTTATTACTATATATTCTGCTTTTGGGAGATACCTAACTACGTCCAAGAAGGGATCCCCCATTCCTGGGGGCATGTCTATTATTAAATAATCTAGGTCGCCCCAGTTTATTATCGCTAGGAACTCTATTATGGCGTTTGAGATATCATATCCTCTCAGTGGTACGGCTTTTTCTTCTACGAATGGATATATCGATGCAAACCGAATTCCCTCGACTTCATATGGTAATATTCCTTTCTCTTCTTCATACTGAAACTTATCGATACCTAGAACCATATGGCAAGTTGGGCCATGAAAATCTAAATCCAGTAGACCTGTCTTGTATCTTTTTTTTGCGAGTAGTATACTCATTGTAGATGCTATTGTCGATTTTCCAACGCCACCTTTTCCTGACACAATGCTGATTATTCTCTTTATGTTCTTCGTTTTTTCTTTTATTCCATATATTCTCGGATCAAGCATGCTTTTCTACCCTTATGGATTTTATATATATGCCGCGCCCAGCTATTACTTCAAAGTCGCTACTTCCACAGTTGGGGCATGAGATAAAAACATGTACAAGTTCTGGAATAAAATGTACTGATTCTATCTCTTCGCTCTTCATGACTTCTTTAAGGTCTTCTATTATCCATTCATAGCCACATACATTACATCTTAGCTTTGGTTTTTCATCAATAAAATTAATTTTTGCTTCGCTCGCCACAGTACCTTCTCTTAATGCGTCCAAAGCATATTTAAGAATTTCAAGATCTATTGTCTGAAGCTCTCCCACCACGATATCAATTTCTGTAACTTTGTCGGTATTCTCTTTTTTTGCTACTTCTACTACCGCATTGATTATAGACTCCGCCAATGCCCATTCATGCAATTACATCACCAGAAAAATACTGTTCTTCATGGCATAAAAAAGATTGTTTTATCCAATAATGTTTAGATAAAATGGCCTCTCTTCCCCTACAGTCGTGCTTTTTCCATGACCCGGATAAACAATATAATCATCCGTAAAGAGTCTAAATATTTTTCTCAACGAATCAAAAATTTTTTGCGGATCGCTAAACGGAAGATCCGTCCTCCCAAAGGCACCTTTAAATAGCGTATCACCAGTAAATACTATTTTGTTCTTAGAATCATAAATACATATACTCCCTGGAGTGTGCCCGGGAGTGTGAAGTACCAATAATTTTATTTCTCCTACTTCAATTACGTCGCCCTCATCAACAAATTTATCAGGTTTTGGTATCTCTCCCCCCGAGAAATACTCCTTAAATATATCCATAACATCTATATCGGCTTGGTGCATCATAAAGGGAGCCTTCGTTTCTCTTTTTATTTGTTCTACTTCTAGAACGTGATCAAAATGGCCATGCGTAGCCACTATTGCTCTCACGTTATAACCTTCTACATATCTAAGAATTTTTTCTTTGTTACCGCCTGGATCTATTATTATTGCCTCCTTGCCCGAAAAAACACAATAGCAATTTGTTCTTAGAGGCCCAACAACTATTTTATTAACTTGCATCAATCTAGACCTGTTGTTCCCTAATAATATATTCCTGAACCCTAGGATAAAAAATTTTTCTTTTATGCTCAGTCGTGTTAATCATTTCAATTATTCTATCAACTACAACTGGATCTATACCCTTTATCGCCTTTATTTTTTCAGGCTTCATTTTTAGCTCATACATCGCGAAAAGTATTGGATCTATAACTTCGTAAGCTATACCTAGTTCTTCCTCGGCAGTTTGACCTACCCATAAACCTGGGCTAGATGGTTTCTTTACGATTTTTTCTGGTACGCCTATTTCCCTAGCTATAATCCTAAGCTGCGTCTTATAGATATCCATTATTGGAAAAATATCGGCCGCGGCATCCCCCCACTTCGTGAAGTATCCTATTAGATGTTCACTTTTATCGCTTGTACCAACAACCACAGCATTAGTAGCATTAGCAAAGGCATATAAAATCATCATTCTAGTTCTAGCCATTATATTTCCGTATACTTTTCTGTCAATTTCTATAAATGGTGCTAATCTATGTCTCATTATCCCACAAATATCAGCGATCTCTATTGTGTAGTACTCAACACCGAACTCGTCAGCAACCATATATGCGTCCTCCATATCCTCCCTAGCTGTTATGTCTTTGTGAGGCATAATCAAGGCAATAACATTTTTTTCTCCTATAGCATCCGCCACTATTTTTAGTGTTGATGACGAATCTATTCCACCCGATAAGCCTACGATGTATTTTTTTATGCCATGCTTTTTGGAGAATTCCCTAACAAAGGAAATAATTTTTTCTATTATCTCTCTCGGTTCGAAAGAGTACATCTTGCTATGCAAAGCTTCTATATTTGATATCATTTCTATTGCCCTGTTAGGTATTGCTCTACTTTCTGTCTTATCCTATCATACATTTCCTTTATTTTTTCTATTTTCTCGCTTATGGATTTAATATCCTTCGTTGATATCTCGGCGCTCTCATGAAGGATAAGGTTCCTCGTGTCTACAATAAATCCAGCGATTTCTCCATCTTCCTTAGACAAAATCTTATTCGATTTCAGCATCATTAGACTTTCAAGAAAATTCTTGGGGATTCCAAGGTTCTCCTTTATCACTATGTAATTAGATAGCGTAAGAATAGCTTGTGCGGCTATAAGAAAGCCATACCGAAAAGCTAGCCCTATCTTGAGATCGGATATTATCATCTCAGGAGCTAAGCCTGCTATTTCCTGTATCAACTCAAACGCATCATCCGCGTTCTTCATTATTTCTTTTATAGCTTCCTTAGACAACACAAACGCCATATCTACGCACCTATTTTTTCTTTAAGTTTTCTAAGAAATTTTTCTTTATCGACAATATATCTCTCATGTGTTCCTTCTCCGATCATCTCTTCTTTCCAATATGCCTTAACCTCAAATATTAGCTTTCTGTCTCCCTGCTTTATTAGTTTTGCGACTACTCTTATTTCTGCACCCTTGGGCGCGGGTCTTAGATGTCTAATATTGACATGAGTTCCTACCG
>JAUQYS020000313.1:0-3678 GCA_030587585.2 Candidatus Njordarchaeota archaeon | reverse complement strand
CTACACAATCGGCAGTGTGCTGGGCTCCATACTCATGAACACCCTGCTTGGCTCTGTCTTCTCCCTTATTTTTTCCTAGATCCACGCTGTCCAGTCTGAGTGTGGTGACCACTCTAATTTTCTTCCTTTTTCTTCGTGTCTCCATACCTCCCTTATTTTGTTTGCCTTCCAGTCCGTTATAAATAGGTAGACCCCATATATGAGCTCTGGTGCGTAATCCCTCACACTCCTAAGCCTTATCGGTATGAGTATTCTGCTTCTATCGGGGCTTAGGGATGCGTCTGTTTCATCCGCATTGATCATGTAGGCCTGCTTTTCTTCTCCACCAAGTTTTACATATTCTTTTTCTCTGAATCCATACTCATCAATAAACCACTCCTCTAGGGGGGTCGTGTTGAATGCGTCCACTGGCTTTAGGTCGGTTGTGAGCCTCACTATACCACTAAAACCTCGTATAGTGTATATATCGTCGATTATCCACTTCAAATCAAAAGAGTTAAAAAGCGCCGCAACCGTGATATCGTTCTCCCAGCAGTATATCTTGCTGTTCGGATCGGCATTATCATCTATCGAGAATACATACTCTCTGCCATCAAGAGGAAATCTAGATATATGGCTCTTAACATTCAGGTTTTCGTCCAGCTTTAATAGAATCGTCCACATGCTGGTAGGGGGCCGTGCTGGGAGCCCAAGCTTTATCCTCTCGAACTCATCTTTTGGTACTATCCCGCTCATGTTTGTTGTTAGTGTATATATTGCCGCTTGGGGGTATGTTGCGTGTATGTGTCCACACAATCTGTATCTATAGGGATAAAGGTACTCTGGGTCGTACAGTCTTTCCCTATTCACATGTTTTGCTATTGTGTAGTCCTCGTCTATCCCCTCCCTCATGACTATCTCTATGGGGTTTTCTGGGCCCGCTATGATTTCTCTTTCGTCTCTGTCGTATATGAATATTGCTATTGGCACTGCTGGGTATCCTAGGCTCCATTTCGCCACGTACCATACGATGTTTTTTCTTTTTGGGTCTACGAGGCCCGTGAAGTTTGACTTCATTAGCATTTTCATCATTTTTCTTGGTGGTTTTGTTTTGTTTAGTGCCCATATTATTTGGTCCCATGTTATTATTTCCTCCAGCTCCAGTGTTTTTAGGCTGTATATTCTTGTTTCTCCTTGGACGTTTGTGGTTAGTGTTTTTTCGTCCTGTGTTATTCTTGCTTTTTCTGCGTATCCTTCTCCTGCTACTTCCACTATTGGTATTAGCATGTCTCTTATTTGTGGGATGGTTTTTTTGCTCCATAGTTCTCCGAATTTTTTTAGGATTCTGTATTCTTTTCTGAATAGTGGTGGTTTTGTCGTTGTTGGTGTTTCTAGGGCTGGGTGGAATGGTGTCGTTATTTCTTCGTGGAATTCCATTTTTTCTAGGTTTATTAGTATGTGTCCGTGGCCTAGTGTTGATGCTCCGTTTTCCATTGTTATGAGCCATTTTGGGTTTTCTGTTTTGTGTGATACTATTTGTCCTGCGTATAGGGTTTTTGCCTCCGCCACCACCTCTCCTTTCTCCGTCATTATTTTGATTGTTGTTCCTTTTTCGTGTTCTTCTCTTTTCGCCATTCCTAGGATTTTTGCTTTTTTTCCCAGTGGTACTCTGTGCGCCGCCAAGATTAGCATTGTGTCCACCACCCACTATTATTGTTTCATTTGGGGATTTAAATAACCACTTATCCTAGTTTCGCGAAGTGCTTAAATCGTTTTGAGTAGATATAATATATTGGTATGATTTTCTGTTTGTAGGATATTTTGTGATGGAGTGATACGGAATCCAAAGTTTTGTTTATTTTTGGCTAGTATCGTTTCCATATTGGTATGGGCTCGGGCCCAAATGTGAATGTATGGTGGTACCAGTTGTTTGTTGATCTGAAATCTGAGTTATAAAGTCGCTATTTGATTGTGGATATTTTTATGGGTATATCTCTATTGTGGAGTGATACGGTCCAGATTTTTTTGAATTTTTGTTGCGTGCCATGGTGTTTTTGAAAATTCTAGGAATTTTGCTAGTTTGATTGTTTGTGTATTTTCGGTGTAGAGAGCCCACGTAGTGGTTATTCTCTGGGTTTTTGGGTAGTAGGAGTCCTAAGCAAGGAATTCGAACACTAAATGATAGATTTTCACATCTTTTAAACCTCTTGTGGATTGCGTCGGTGCATGTCTCAAAGAACGAGTAAAACAATTTCGGAGGAGCAGCTCAATATGGTCTGTAAAGAAACTCTTTTCATATTTTTAGCTAAGGCATTTAGAGATTTTTGATTGTTCTGCTGTATGCTGATTTTTTTGGGTTTGTTTTATTTTGTTTTTGTTTGTATTATTATTGGGGATTAAAATGAGTACTGAGGCTCTTGAGGAGGTTCTTTGGGTAGAAAAATATAGGCCTAAATCTCTTAGTGATGTTGTTGATCAGGAGGATATCATATCCACTTTGAAAGAGTTTGTGGAAAAGAAGAATATTCCTAATATGCTGTTTAGTGGTCCGCCTGGGATTGGAAAGACTGCTACTGCTCTTGCTTTAGCCCAAGATCTTTATGGTGAGAATTGGAGGGTTTATACTTTGGAGCTTAATGCTAGTGATGAGCGTGGTATTGATATGGTTAGGACAACCTTAAAAAATTATGCTAGGACGCGAGTTATGGGTGAAATTCCGTTTAAGATTATTATTCTAGACGAAGCTGATATGATGACTAGCGAGGCTCAGCATGCCCTAAGGCGTACTATGGAGAAGTTTGCGGATATTTCTAGGTTTATTCTGATTTGCAATTATCCTTCGAAGATTATTGAGCCTATTCAGTCTCGCTGTGCTGTTTTTAGGTTTAAGAAATTGACGGAAGAAGCTGTTAAGAAACGTCTTATGTATATTGCAGAAAAGGAAGGAGTTGATCTTAAGGAAGATGGTTTACATGCTATTTTCGAGATTTCGGAAGGAGATCTTAGGAAGGCTATTAATCTTCTCCAGAGCGTAGCATATTTAGATAAGCCTGTTACTAGGGATCTTGTATACAAGACTGCTGGAGTTGTTTATCCTGAGCGAATTGAAAACTTGATAAAGACTGCTTTTAAGGGAGATTTTGAGACCGCACGGAAGATGTTACTGTCTATATTAACCGAAGAAGGTGTTGCTGGTAGTGATCTTATTCGCGAGGTCTATTCCGCTATTTCGAAGGATATTATTAATCTGAATGTTGATGATAAAATTAGGTTGATCGAGCTTATTGGCGAGATTGATTTCAGAATTTCTCAGGGGGCCACTGATTATGTTCAGATTTCATCTTTGCTTGCTCTGTTATCTGATTTGGGTAAAAAATACAAAAGCAAATAGTCCCTTTATTGGTGCTTTTTATGATCAAATATTTGCCTTGGACCGAAAAGTTCAGGCCTCGCTCACTTGATGATGTTATTTTGTCTAAATCTGCTAAAAACAACATTATTAATTGGTGGCGTTGTTGGGTTGCTCTTTGGAATCTTAGAATTATCTGGAATATTAAGTATTCATCCTCTTGGCTGAGCTTTATCCATGAAAACACAGGAAAAAAATTTTGGCGAAAATACAAAAAAACATGGAGAGAACACTTTACGAAGGAGTTTGATAAATGGATAAGAAGTACTTCTACACAATCAAAAATTTTT
>JAUQYS020000160.1:0-3658 GCA_030587585.2 Candidatus Njordarchaeota archaeon | reverse complement strand
ACTGGCTCTAGGCAGACAAAGAACCTCAGCATAGCTTATAAGGCCTATATTCAGCTTATCAGGCACAAAGATTTTGTAAAATAAAAGAAGATGGGGATAAGATGCGTTTATAAGTAAAAGAAGAAATAAAAAAGAATTATTTTTGGTCTATTGCTGAGTCGTATATGATGTGTGCGATTATTCCGATACATATTTCGATGGTTAGGTATATTGTCCATAGTGCGATTTTTTTCGGTGTTGTTGGGTGTATCTGTTGTTTCTGTTGTGTTTTTGGTATTATTACTAGTATTCCGTAGATGAGGAATGGTGTTCCTCCGAATATTAGGAGGAGTTGTGGGTTGAGTATTATTCCTGTTAGTATTATTTCGAAGAAGAATCCGTGGAGTCCTGCCATGATGAATATTTCTTGTTGTGAGTATTCGTATTTTTCCATGTGTTTTTTCCATAGTGTAGCGTGTGTCATAAATATTGGGATGGATTTAGCGTAGTCTTCCCATATTGATGTTGCTGTTCCGTGGATGCCTCCTCCTATCATGTATACTATGGTTTCCTCGAGAACCGAGAGGAATAGTATTGTTAGGAAGTATTTTGAAGGATGTATTTTGTATAGACTGAAATATGATACGAAGATAATAGTTGTGTAGAGTAGCATTCCTATTTTTCCTGATAGTGCGTCTATTGTGCTAAGAAGGATGAATCCTGTCAACCCCCAGAAAAAGATTATTTTGCCGATATGCGTTTCGGCGAAGTCTGCAAAAAAAGGGTTAAAGAAACACTTGTTTTTATTCATCTATTTTCTCACTTGAATATTATCGATGTGTGTCTAAACTTTTGATGCTATTTCTTCGGCGAGACGATCGAGTAGTTCTTTATTTTCTTTTCTGAGCTTTCCGTTTATTTCGACTATCGGTTCTACTAATTTCCATTCTATCCTATCTAATATTTCTCTTATTTCTTTGTAGCCTTTTCCTGACCACCCAAACGTCCCAAATATTGCATAGTATTTGTTCTTTAGAAGCTTTTTCTGAAGATATGTCGCCGCAGTATATATTAATGGAAACGCCCCACCATCATATGTGGGTACGCCTATGACCACAATTTTTGAGTCCCATGCCTCAGCTAATATATAGCTTGGATGCCAGTTCGTTACATCCATCAGTTTTACATCTACTCCCTTCCCAACAAGTTTTTTTGCGAGATACTCTGCGGCCTGTTTATTGAATCCATACATTGAGCCATACATTATTAGTACTTTTTCTTTGGACTCATATTTGCTTAGCTTATCGTATAGTTCTATTATTTTTTTTGGATTTTTTCGCCAAACTGGGCCGTGTGCTGGTGCGACGATCTTTATTTTTAGTCCACTTAGCTTTTTAAGAGCTGCTTGTGTTGGTGCACAAAACTTTCCAACAATATTTGTGAAGTATCGCTTCCCCTCGGTTAAGAAGAAATCTATGTCTATTTCATCATCAAATATTCTGCCATTCAGACTACCATATGTGCCGAAGGCATCACTACTAAATAATATTTTTTCGCTGGGCTCGTATGTAACCATAGAGTCCGGCCAATGCACTCCAGGAATTGTATAGAAAACTAATTCTTTTTGTCCCAAACTGATTTTATCTCCGTCCTTTACGACAACTACTCGTTCTTCGTCTTCTATGTCATAGAAACTCTTTAGTAATCTTTTTCCCATGTTACTTACAATAATCTTCGAGTTTGGTGCCAGCCGATATAATATTGGTAAGGTTCCAGTATGATCAGGCTCCATATGATTTACAATGATGTAATCTATCTTTTCGATATCTACTATAGAAGATAAGTCATCAAGAAATTCCCTAGAAAAAGTAGCACGCACTCCTCCTTCTATTAACGCTATCTTATCGTCGATGATCAGATAGGAATTATAACTAATCCCATTAGGGATGGGCCATATTCCTTCAAAAAAGCGAGTCTGTTTATCGTCTATACCAACATAAAAAATGTTTTCAGCAATTTTTACTATCAAAATTATCACCAATTAGCACAAAAAATTCCGAAAAATTCATTCATAAATAAATACAATGAACAAGAAATACTTGATAAATTGGAACCATTAAATTGCACATCATTGCTGTATACGCTAACTTTCCAGATATTACCACAGGAATATTTTTTGGTCTCTTTAGCTTCGCGATATATAAGAAAAACACAATTTGTATCTTTTTATATTAAGCCATTGATATTATGTTATATAGTATATCGAAGCTATTATTATGTGTGCAAATATTTTTGAATATGGTGCTTATATGACTGAAGAAGCCGCTATATTTTCGGATATGGAAGAAATACTTAAGAAAATTCATAAACACGTCGAAAAAATAGAGCAAGCCAATAAAGAAATCGCTAGTGTACTCAAACTATTATCTACACTTCAAAATAAAATGATTAAAATACTTAAGGACGTGTATATAGAAGTGAAAAGCCATACAGAAATACTGAAACACCATACAGAAATACTGAAACACCATACAGAAATACTGAAAGAGCACTCAGCAAAACTAGACCAGCACTCAGCAAAACTAGATGAAGTTCGTAAGGATATCAAAGATATCAAAGAAAGTTTGAGGCGGCTTATAGGCGAACTAGAATCTGAGGCGCGAGACGTAGTGTCTATCTATATCAATACTGAATATAATATCAAAGTCGATATAAAGAAACTTGAAATACGAGATATAGTAGAAATAAATCTGTATGGCCACTTCAATGATATCTGTATTATTGGAGAATGCAAAAATAGGATCGGTCCATCAGTTCTTCTTAAAGTCCTTTTAGATGCTATTAAGCTACACAAACATCGCCCAGATATGCTTAAAGAGAAAATAATTTTGGTTGTCTACGGGCTGAGAATAATAGACCTCGCGAAAAGATTTGCCTTAAAATATGGGATAGGATTAATAACACCTAGGGGATTTATAATCAAACCAAAAATCCAAGAAGTTAGTGCAATAAAAAAACATGCCGAAGATCTTAAAAGGGAGATCTACTCAAAACCATAAAAAATCTAAGACCTCCACCAAATATCTTTTTATCGCAATATAGTATCAACAAAATGAATTTTACCTACTTGCTTAAAAGTATGTTATAGCAATGATTAATCTACAGATGCTCAACAACCGCTATTTTACCATATCAAGAACATCACGCAAAATCGTAATTGTCATCTAAATGCATCAACACAACGCAATAATAATCTACAATAAATAAGGGAAAATAAAAAGACCAAAATTATGGGACGAAATCTATGTCGTAAATTGCCCATTCAAATATCTCCAACATTCTTTTTTTCCAATTTGGTTGATTAATAATTTCCAAAATTCTCTCCGAGGGCGTCAAACCTCTTGAAACAAAAGTCTTAAATCTGTCTATAACATGTTTTATATTTTGGCTTGTCTCGGCAAGCTGATCGATGTACTCGCCAATGTATTCTATCAGCCACAGTAGAGCATCTTTTATTGTCATATTCTCATAGAGAAATCTCGGCCAATATTCATCTCCTATTTTCGGTAACAGACCCTTAGATACGGGAATCGTGGTTGCATTAAATCCCTTTTTTAGGACCCTGTTTCTCATTAACCATATCGACCTAAAAATTGTTCTGTCTACGTCTCTAAATGCT
>JAUQYS020000282.1:0-2053 GCA_030587585.2 Candidatus Njordarchaeota archaeon | reverse complement strand
TAAGGCATAGTGTTGTTCTAATGGCTTATTCTAATGTTTTTTGTGATGTTATTTCGGGCTCTAGTTCTACTTCTATATATTTATCCTTTCTGAATGGTATATCTAAGGTAAGTCTCAAAATGATTTTATTTGCACCAAAGATACCTACTTTTTCTTTGGTTTCGATCCCCATCATCCTTATGATTTTTTTGCTATCATTATATGACCAAAATAGTGATCCAAAGGACCCTCTATTTACTATTATTATTCTTGGTTCCTCGATGTCTGGTAGGAGTCTCTTATCGAATCTTTCTTTTATGTAACTTGAAGACGATTTTTTTATTGTTTTTTTAAATGCCTTTTTGAGACTGTCGTGTCTTGCGATTAATTCTACTTTGGCTTTTCTAGTGGAAGGTGAGGCTGTGTTGGGTAGATACATTAGGGAGCAATGAAGAAATTGATCTTCTAGATGCCATTCGCAAAGAGCGCTGTCTTGTTTATATTCGACTCTTAATCTTCCATTTTTGGGTTTAAATTTCATAGGAGGAACAATACCAATAAATATGTAGCTCTTATCGTCAATATAATACTCCTCGTCAAGAATTCTAACCGCTGGAAACTCTATTATTGAGGCATAGTTATGTTCATATACGACAAAAAATCTTGGCTTTTTAGGTATCTCTAATTCTCTCAAAAACTGTGGTTGGCCGCTCGGCTTAAACTCAAAATTGATCCGAGAATAATCACCTGAACGTAAATAAATTAGTCTAAATGTGCCGAATTCGACTTGCATAGGTCTCGAGAATAAGATTTTGCCATTATATATGGATACTGATTCGAGAAGCTCTTTTGCTTTTCTATCCAAATGTTCTATTTTTCTTTTTTTTATAAAAAAATACGAGAATATCGGTATATCGATTAGCATTATTATTATAATAATAATGATAAGTAAGACATAATAGTTTTCTAGAGGAAACGAGAATAATATTAATAGCACAGAAATATCGATTAAGAATGTTATTATTAAAAAGTTTGCTATTCGAAGCTTCTTAGTAAATAACTCTATCATAGTAGACACACTCAAATTCTTATTAAGAACGATTTTTAAAATAAAAAAGTTATACTTATTTATCTTATAAGGGTGTAGGATTTGACTGTATCAATAACGATCTCGGAGGAAAAACTCGATAAGCTCATTGAGAAAATTATAAAAAAGGTCAAGGACGAAATTTTGCGAGAAATCTTTGGAGATATTATCGATATTTTAAAGGAGATTTTGAAAACACTGAATGAGCTTGCGGAGGCTCAGAGGCGTACTGAGGAGAGATTAAATGAGCTTGCGGAGGCTCAGAGGCGTACTGAAGAGACATTAAGAGGACTCATTGGAGAGGTTGCTAGGCTACGCGGAGAATTCATAGAGTATCGGGTTATTACTGCTCTTGATAGAATATTAAGCAAATATGGCCTGTTTGTATATCCAGTTCCCTATGAGATTAGAGAAATAGATGCGATTGTTGAGGGTGATGATTTTTATGCCATTATAGAGATATGTAAAAGATGCGATCTAGATGATGTTCGCCAAGTTGTAGAAGGTGCAAGAAAATTTGAGCAAATGGAGGGGATTAAGCCTGATATATTGATTATTTTCTCTTATACTGGCCAAGTGGATAAGGATGTATTGGAGGAAGCTAAGAAGCTTGGTATCATTGTCGAAAATAATATTAGGCGTCTATCAAAGTTTCTTATTTCTAGAATAGAGAAAAAGAAGAAAGAATAGATAAAAGCACGTGCATATCCTTTTTGTGTTACTTATCTTAATGTAATTTTTTGTGATTGTATTTGGGTATTAATTTTGGCTCTTCTTCCGGTGTCTGTTGCTAATGTATATAGTGTAATGGTGTTTCTATATGAACATCACTGTGCAAAGTGTGCCTGAAAACAGACACCGGTCATCGTTCCCCCATTCATAGGCTCGATCCCTCCAATTCATCGGGACCAAATCACAGCCTCAGGGGCTGGCCGAGAGCCCCAACGGCCAGAGCCAGCTCCGAGCACAAAAAACAAAGGTACACTG
>JAUQYS020000222.1:0-5369 GCA_030587585.2 Candidatus Njordarchaeota archaeon | reverse complement strand
TCTCGGCTAATAATATTGCCTTGTCGATATATTTTTTACTTGTTATTATAACGGCATCATACTTCTCCTGACGTGGCCTAAATACGCTGTTCTCTTTTGACCTAAGAAACACTCTTATGCCTATGGATAGAACTATATTTACCTTATTACTCGATAAGTTATATTGAGTCAACGCTATTTTTATTTTCAGCAAATCCCCAAAAATTTCCCAATTTAAAATCAGCTCCCTAGGATATACTCCCTCAGGATAAGGCTCCACGCTATATGCTCTACTAATCTCGGCAGAGTAGTTAACTAAATCAAATCTAATCGGCGGAGAAACAAAAAATGTCTCATTTAAAAAAATAGACGACACTGTATAGTTAACGACATCGACACCAATGACATCATACCCCAATGGCACGGCCACGTTATGTAATATATATGAAATTGGTGGTCTAAGAGATGTAGCCATAATTTCTCCGTCAACATAAACTACATATTTACGAAAACGACCCATAACCCTATACTTTGCTTCATCAAATTTCAGATCCAAATCAAAATATGGATCATTCAAATTATTGGATAAAAAATATGTCTTCTTCTTGGACCAATAAACCTTCTCGCTATAATCGGATATCTGGCGAGTTTTGATATTATTGATAATTTTTTTATGTATGCTATTAGAACTTTCATATGTTCTATTTGTATCAACCAAGACATTTTTTTGTGTCCAGATCGCGCTGAGTACCAATAATATAATGATTACTTTTCTATTCATCAGCACATCAACATAAAAGACCAAAAAATTATTCTCAATTATAAAATACCCAAAAATAATAAAAAATCTGCTTTCTGTTGTTGTCCTTTTACTGACACCTTCAAGACCTCATAAAGAACCTATAGTCTATATCCACAGAATATAGAAATATTAAGGCTGTCATATCTATATATGTGATACATAAAAAAGCTAAAATGCATAAATACACTTGGCAACAAAAAACAAAACACTTGGTGACATAAATATATGTGTCGCCTCTTAGGAATAGTCAGTAACAAAGAAACAAAACTTTTAACAATGTATGACACTCTTAGCGTGGTTCTTAGGAAGCTATGTAAAGATTATGGAGAATGCCATAGAGACGGATGCGGAATAGCTTGGTTTCTCAATAATTCTTGGCATATTAAAAAATTTGCTGAACCTTTATGGGAATCCAAAAATCTTAGACATGTGGTCGATAGAGTAGAAAGTAAAGCAATAATTGTTCATGCTAGGAAAGCAACATACCCTATAAACTCCCCAATGGGCCTTAGAATAGAAAACTCCCATCCATACATCTACGAAGAGAATGGAACCCAATTCGTTTTTGCCCACAATGGACATATAATATTCGACGAAACCCACATAAAAATAGACCCAAGACACCGAACACTTCATATCGATGACTATACAGAACCATTGACTAGTTATGGAACCGATAGCGAGATCTTCCTTAGACTTCTTGTGCACAAAATGAATACTTACAATGCTAGCGAACCAGGCCAAATTGTGAGAGTCCTAGAGGAAATACTGGTTGATCCTCTGATAAGAGATTTTAGGGCCATCAACTTTATTATGGGAACAAACAAGTTTATTTATGCTCTCCGCTACTACAATGAATGCTATTCCGATTGCGAGGAGAAATATACACTATATTATCTCAGAAAAAATCATAATGGAACCTACGAAAATGAAAACGACATATTTATAAGTTCTGAGCCACTAACTGGTAGAAAGTGGATATCAGCAACAAAAGATATAGCACATGTTCTAAATTCAGAGAAATGGATAGAACTAAAAAATAGACATCTCTTATATGTTCCTATAGGACAACCAAAAAAAATAAAAATAGCTAAGTTGAAAATATAGGACAAGCTATATTTCTTGCATACCAAAAGTGTATTTTTCTATTGCTTCTTTTAATCCATCCACAATATCTCTAAAATCACGTTGGCTCTCATCAATATTTTTCTTATCGGCAGTTATACCAATGGTCAAGAATAGTATCCCAGTTACTTTGTTAAAGATAAATTCTCCCTCTTCCAGAACCCAAATTTTTATTTTCTTGTTTTTATATTTGTATCCAAACATTCCGGACATCAAAAAAAGCCTGCTACCCGAGTATCCCGCTCTTCTCATACCTATAGCTGGAGACACATCACTCTCAATAACATATCCAAGATTCTCCAACATGTGCCTAACAGCCGTATGAAAAGCATGCAAAAATAGAGAATCCGGCGATTTTACAATATATTGCTTTGTTTCGGAGGCAATAATTTCCTTGCTTTTAAGCCTAAACCAGTTCGTCGAAACAATAATATCATGCCTAGGAAACAAGGACATCGTGTAGGGAATAGCTCGCTCAGGAGCCTTTTGGGACCTAATCAACATCATAAGACCAACAATTATGAATATAAAACCAGTGAAACCAAGCGCCACTGCGCCAGAAGGATTATATGAACCCATACTTGCCCCTATAGCGATGCCGACGCCTCCAAGTAAAAAGAGAAAAAAACCCAATATCTGTGTTCCTAATCCTCCACCCTTATATGTTACCTGAATAGGACCATACGCCACGGAGGCCTCAGTACCACCCTCACCAACCTGAGCTTTTATATCAACTCCCCCCAAAATATTCACCTATCTAACAGCAGGCCCTGTAATTATAAGAAAGTCGAAACGGTGGGACCTATTTATCTCTTATTCTTATAATTACAAGGCCGAATATACGATAAAAAAGCTATAATAAGAAGGTCTATATATAAAATAATAGGAAAAAATATATATCTAGTCTATAGTCTCTATCTTATAATTCTGGGGATTAGCTATTGGTATTGCTATTATTTGTTTGTTTTTTAGTTCTTCCCATTTTTCTTCTGGAAAATCTTCTCGCACATTTCTTACTTCTGCTACCCATTTTTTGTCTGTTAGTGGTTCTGAACATATGAAGAAATCTATCTCGTCACTCTTTTTTCTCAGGGCTCTGCCAGCTTCTGAAGACCCGCTTCTTATTAGGTAGAACATTGTGTATTTTTCGGCCATTCCCTCATAATCCTCGTTGTAGTATCTTAAAGCATAGACATATCTGTGGCTACCGATAATCATGTTGAACGAATAGAAATCTTCGATTAGCTCGCTTTTTATTATGTTTTCTAAAACATGAATAACATTTAGAGGCTCTTCTCCCCCAAAATCCCTGAGCTCGTACAAGAAAATCTTAAAGAATATTTCGCTATCTATCCCATAGCTAGAAAGAATATGTTCTGAGCCACGGTACTCCAAAATTTTTTCTTGAGGCCTTATACGCACCCTAGATCTATTAAACTTGATTAAACCATTGTGCACCAAGACCCATCTAAATCCCATAAGCTCTCCTACATATGGATGAGAGTTCTCATCTTTTGGCCCCTGCAGCGAATATTGTGGATATGTTGCTCTCCTAGCGTGAAGTATCATAGCTCGGCTTCGAGTCCAATTAATTAGCTGTCTAAGCTCTGGGGACTCCCAAAGAGGCTTGCCTACTCTCTTAGCCCCCCATTTTCCTCTCTGATACCAAGCAAAACCAGCACCATGTTCATGGCATTCTCCTGTTTCCTTACATAGAGTCCTTAAAATGCCAGACAAAATCTCAAAAGTAAAGTTTAGGTATGTCTCATAGTTACTAACCATAGCTAACAATCTGCACAAAATATTTCACCATGATACCAATACCAATAAATAAAAAAGTATTTAAGTCACCAGATCAAAATGTTAATAATACCCCTAAAGAGCCACAACATACAATAGAAATGATACATCTAAGTCATCTACACATACTCGCCCAAAATACGATCATACCTATATTCTCGATCCATAGAAAAAGTTTTGATTTTTTTATTCGTGTTTTAGAGGATAAAGATTAGATATTATTTTTATTGCTTCATTGTATCGCCTTAGTGCCTTCTTAGCATATGTGGCATCTGCGATTTTGTCCTTATGATCTACTTGTGTGCGCATGTTATACAATGAATTTATAATGCGCGCTAAATTCTCGGGATTATCGATATTCGAGAACAGGATCTGTATGGAGTAGCTTATAAGTTTTCCTGGTTTTTCTGGAGGAGTTTTTCCTTCACCAATTAGGAGAGCTCTAAGCAGGGATTCAAGGGAGAACCATAATGCTGATACAGCCTTATTATATGCCCCATTTTCTATGTCTATTGTTGCTTCTTTTTCTAATATAAAATGTTTTTCCAGGTAGGATCTAAATTTCATCTTGGCTCACTATTTGTGGTATTATTGTTCCAGGAGAAGAGTATTGTCTCTCGACTTCTTCAATCGAATCAAAAATCTTTTCGATTATCCCTTCCTCCTTTTTCTTAACAACAATCCTAACATTAGTACCATCCCAACCATCGATGGACTCAACCAGAACTATGTTGTTATTGATTCTTTGTATCAACTTAGAGAATATCTGAGCAAGCATTATATCCATCGGCTCTGCCTCAGAAACAACAATTTTTAATGGCATCATAACACCAACAAAAACATAATTATTCCATAGCTATAATTATAATAGACTTAACAAAATAAAAAAGAGGCTAATTTTGGCAAAATTTGAGCATCAAATCTTCAACATTTGATTTGATTTCTTTGCCATTTGATGATAATATTTATTCTGCTCGATATCATAAGCGTGATCAGAATATAACAGTATGCATAAAATCGTATAATTAGCGAAATACATAATGCTTTTCAATCACAAGAAGACATACTTACGGAACAAAAAAACTTATCGTAATTAGCATAGATAATACCGTTGGCCATATCATTATAGTCCACTGCAAAAATGCGATCCTTTTATCCAACGAATCAATTCTGCTTATAGCGTCTGAGAATTTCGCGTCAACATATCTTACTAGATCCTCCTTGACGCTATTTATGTATGCAACAAGATCCTTAATATCATCCTTCGTCGCCACATTACCTAGAGCCGCCTTAGCAATAAGTTCAAGCAACTCCGGTTGTTTTGCTAGTTCAACCGCAACAGCCTTTATAAACGCAGGATTACTGACAAGATCCATATAGCTCGACAAAAACCTCACCAAAATAATAATACTCCTAAACAACTTTAAAATAAAACACCTTTTGCCAAACAATCAACAAGACCAATACCATAAGTCCCCCACTATCAGACATGAGCTCCTCTACCAATTAGAGATATAAACCACTAGCTCAAAACACATAATCATCCATCCTTTCCAGAACACCCAACACATAAATGTTCAATTTTCCCACGATCAATCTATTAATGTCAGTCGGATAGAAAATTTGATTTTTCATGGAGGCTATCCCTGTTAAATCTAGATCT
>JAUQYS020000198.1:0-2189 GCA_030587585.2 Candidatus Njordarchaeota archaeon | reverse complement strand
GCTTATCTGTCGGCAATATCAAGCACAATTAGAGGAGCTCATCGCTTCGCGATATTGGATGAGCTAAGAAAGAATATATTAGAGCTGAGAAGTCTGTTGGAGTCGTATCCAGTGACTACTCTAATGACGAGCGAAGCTTTCCGTGAAAACCAAACACGTTTTGGTGTTGAAGAATTTATTAGTCGAGGCGTAATATTCTTAGGCTACCAATGGATAGGCTCTACTAGGATCCGATATCTGACAATAGTAAAAATGAGAGGAAGAAAGCATCGAATGGCTAAATATGGTTTTGAAATAAATCCTAAGTATGGTATTAGACTACTTTCAGAGGTGTTCTAAAATATTGACAATGCCGATAGGATGTGTTGTTGAGTCAGATTTAGATAGGGCTTTGATAGCTGTCTATCCTCAAGAAATTACAAAGATCCCGATAGTTGTTGGAACATATGTATATGTAGCAAAGCAGGATGGGGACAAAAAGGTTTTAATGACCATAGTAAACCTAAAGCGGATCCCTAATCAGGTTGCGAAAAGGAAGTTTCCTTTTCTTGCGAATATCTGTTCTCAGGTTTTTAGTGAAACTGGCGTATTGTTTGCGAGGGCGGAGATAATTGGCGTTATTGAGAGTAACAAAATAAAGAATCTTTTAGTCCCATTGCTTATAGGGGATAGGGCATATTTGGTTGGAGATGAAGAGATAAAGGATCTTTCCAGCCAAGAACAAAACGTTATAACTTTGGGTCACATGAAACTGGCGAACATGTATGACGAAAAAGAAGGAACGGTCAAAGAAGTAAAGATGACAATAGGTCTTGACATAGATAAAATAGTGAGGAGCAATATGCTTATTTCGGGACTAGAAGAGTTTCGTTTGTAT
This sequence comes from Candidatus Njordarchaeota archaeon, assembly GCA_030587585.2. GTDB lineage: Archaea > Asgardarchaeota > Njordarchaeia > Njordarchaeales > Panguiarchaeaceae > Panguiarchaeum. Next base: position 1,312 of record JAUQYS020000198.1, on the reverse strand, counting down.
GATCTTGCTGTTGATCTAATTAGGAAAATAAGCTCCACGATCGATAATTATAATTTTGTAGTCTTTGATACTACTGGCAATTTTGTTCATTTGCTAAAAAATAATGCAGATAAAAACAAGATCAGAGTATACAGGGCGGCAGAGATATCTGGGCTTCTTAATAATGGCTTTGGTTTCGAATATAGGACAAGAGAAGAAATTGTTAAAATAATGTCGGCGAAAATAGGCTATAAAAACGCTAGCCAACTAGAGAAGATTTTAGAATCCGTAGGAGATTCATACCCGCTGAGTATGGATAAAATAGTTAAAGTAGCAGAAGCCCTAGAGTATGAGGAAGGCTTTATAAATCTTATTAAGAACATCTGGCAAAACAACGCTGGCGCGCTATTAGAAAAAGGTACTATAAACATAATTGATTTGCATAAAGGAGTAAGACTAATAAACCAGACTCAGCTAATATACACATTCTTTAGATATGTATACGATGAGCTACTTAGAAGATACGAAAAAAACGAAAACGTCAAAAGATTTTTCATAATTGACACAGCCGAAAGATTTATACCGAAGAAAGAAATAATCAGTGAGGATGTAGTAAATCTCTGTAAGGATAGCATTGTTAATATTATGATTAAGAATAGGATGTTTAGAAGTTCCATTATATGTGTTACAGAAACACCCTCGATGATGGCTCCAGTAGTTTTGCATTTAGTAAAAAATGTTATGTGCACCAAGATCATAGATAAACGTGAAATAAATGTGCTAATGAGATTCTTTAATTTTCCAAGAAAAATAATAAGTAACATAGATGAGGACGAGTATGTCCTAAAATCTGATTATATCCCTATTGGAAGATATTTGGTTTTAAGGTTTCAATAAGGAGGGGTTGGAATGGCAGCTGAGGATTTCCCTGTTTTAAACAAACTTTTTGAAGTACTAGGAAAACTAATATATCTCGACGCAGACCTAACAAGACAGCTGGCGTTCTCGATACTAAGTAGCGAGTTTGGCATTGGAGGAGGAGTTGAATATTGGACTGGTTTTGTATCAGGCTCTGAGAGGAAAATATCTCTTAAAGATATTAGCGAGATAGCTCAGATTGTTGATAAATCTCCAGCAATTGAGGTGGCTCTAAATATGATTTTTCAAATGCTGATAAGACAAAAAGAAATGTTCGTTAATGTTTGCAGTAACATGAGCAAGGATATATCGGGACTTGTACCAGAGTCGCTGAGAGACGATATTAAAAACTCGATTAGGTCAACTATAAGTACTGGATTTTTTTATCCTCATTATGTATCAAAGTATGAATCAC
>JAUQYS020000155.1:0-2714 GCA_030587585.2 Candidatus Njordarchaeota archaeon | reverse complement strand
CTCATATGAACATTGTGAATTCTGTATCCTATCTTCTGTAGGGCCATAATCTCTTGAGGATCGCAATTTCCAGGCACAAAATATATTGGTGCATCTGTTATTTCTTCCATTTTTTCTATTTTAGCGACCACTCCATCAATGTCCTCAAAATATGTAAAGTCCCCAGAAATGAATACTACGTCATGAGGCTGTTTTTTTATGATTCTATAAATGAATTCCCACTTATCATGAATATCGCTCAAAACCAGTGCTTTCATTTCTCTCCCATTATATCAACCCCACCAACAAAAAGCACTAAAAAAGTAGCAAAAAATCCTATTATTAACATACAAATAAACATCACATAGTACGAACCATATAAAACTATCAAACCAACAAGCAATGGGCCTATTATCATACCAATCGCCCTAGTAGTATTCATCAGTGATAATATTTCGCTTTCCCTTCCTTTTGGTGCAATATCTCTCAGATATGGATTTGCACCAGCGATAAGAAGTGAGTATGCTACGCCGATAAATGTAAACGCTATAGAGAAGCCAATAAAGTCTTTTGCTACTATAAAAAATACAGGAATTAATGCTGACAAGAAAAATCCGGGAACAAATAATCTTTTCCTTCCAAGAATATCCGATAAGTATCCGAAAATAGGAATAAAAATTACTTGTGTTATATTATTAAATGCTGATACAACGCCAAGCAAATATCTAGGAATGCCCATTTGCTGCATATAAACAAATATCAGCGAAAACAAACCCATTACCGTGATGTGTCGTATTGTTAAGCCTATAACTAGTAGGTATGCTCTCCCTTTCTTCAAGTCACGTACTATGGATATAGAAAAAGCACTACTGATAATCTCTAAAAATCTAATTTCCCTTTTTTGGTTTTCCTTATTAGGCAAAAAAATAAGTACACATGCTGAGCATAAAGAAAAAATGGACGCCACAATAAACAATACATACACATCCAAGAACAATAGGATTACACTTGTAATATATGCAGAAAACGAAAAACCCAACGCCACGGCAGTGTTGTATAGGGCTATCCTCTTACCGAATACCTTGGCAGACACATCTTGAGTAAAGTATGCTTGAATAGCAGGAGTGAAAGACGCAGAAAAAGTACCTACAATGAATCTCATAAACAATATTTCTTCATATTCTCTAAAAATATACTGTAGATATGTGAAAAAAGCAACAATAATAAGAGTTACCTGCGCTATTTCTTTGCGTTTATTCGAGGCATCGGCCAGATATCCCCAGACAGGAGAAAAAATAAATATGGGTATCCAATATGCCACCGATAACATCGCTATTTTAAAATCTGATACAACACCCTTAAACATTACTTGTAGACCTATAAGGAGAATCCCAGAGTTAAATATGTACATAATGGTGGATATCATCACAACAATTTTTTCGTTATTAACGCGAAGCACTATAAGCTTCCTCCCATATAATCATCACTTCGCTATATATCTACCCCAAAACAAGCTATTTAGAGAAGACTATATAAACATCTCGTAGGCTATTCTTTTTTCCATGATTTGAACCTAGATACCAGCCTACAAAATGCACATAATCTATCACTTTCTGTCGGAAAACCACAACGCGAACACTGCCTTAATTCTCGCTCTGTTTCTCTTAGATTTTTTGTTATTTTTATCATCGTTTTTGTAAGATTTATTTGCCCTACTGGATTAATCCTTAATAGCGTATCCCAAGCGACTTTATATTTATGAATCACTGCTCTTTTCCCAAGTGGACATTCAATGTCAACTACAGGTATATCATTTAGTATTGTATATAGCCGATTTTCTCTCTCCGACAGATAAAATTGAGGCCGTATTCTTCCAACCATCTTTATTTCCGGCATCGGATCCATATGCTCATATTGTCCTCGCGAAAGACTATATATATCCTGCGTCAATAAAGCCTTAAGATACATCGTCGATACATCATCAATATTATGGCCTGTCGCTACATATTTTATTCCTAAATCATATGCCACCCTATTGATTAGCCATCTCTTAACAATACCGCAAACTGCACAGGGAGGCTTGTTTGAGTACTTTATTATTTCTGGTATTGTAAAACCCAAATCATTTTTTATGTCCGATACAATCAATAATACACCTATCCTTTTTGCAAACTCCAATACTATTTTTTTGCTTTCTTCAGAGTATTTTCCTATACCAAGATCAATATGATAAGCTATGACATCTATACCAGCTTCGTTTGAGATTTTATTTAATGCGTGAAGTAAGGCCATCGAGTCTTTTCCGCCAGAAACAGCAACCATGACCTCCCCCTTGATTTTGTACTTCTCTATCATTTTCTTGATTCTCTTCTCATAGAATTCTATGAAATGCTTCTTGCATAGATTCAAATTGGCATATGCTAACCTTATGATCGCATTTTGGTCGCAGTATTTGCATTTTCTAGTTTTTGTCACAACGATCCCCATTATTTATAGAATGAATCTTAATGAAAAAAAGAATATTCACAACAATTGCCAGCAAAAAAGAAAGACTACTGTTTTTTCTTTTTAAAAAGCCCTAATGTATGTTTAAGGTCAGAGAGCCAGTAAAATCGCTTATCCTTTAGCGCGTTAAAAATAATGAACAATCCCAGAATTAAGGAGAGAATTACAGCATATATCATGAGCTCGAAATATTCGATAGACAATATCAGAACGGCTCCAAGAATAATCAA
>JAUQYS020000147.1:0-2889 GCA_030587585.2 Candidatus Njordarchaeota archaeon | reverse complement strand
CTCATATGGACGAGATAGGGTTAATGATAAGACATATAGACAAAAAAGGTTTTTTAAGGTTTGCTCCTGTGGGAGGCTGGAATCCCCAGATTTTGCCCGCTCAGAGAGTACTAATAAGGACACTGAACGGGAATATTATTCGTGGTGTTGTCGGTGTTAAGCCTCCACATATACTAGACCCAAAAGAAAAAGAAAAAGTAATTCCTTTAGATAATCTATTTATCGATATTGGAGTTTCATCAAAAGAAGAGGCCGAAAAACTGGGAATAACCGTTGGCTCTATAGCAGTCATAGATAGATCCGTTGAGAAATTGGGCAACCCAGATTTTGTGACCGGAAGAGCATTTGACGATAAAGTTGGTGTTATTACTGCCGTAGAGGCATTCAAAATGATAAACAATCAAAAGGTTGACGTCTATCTAGTAATAACAGTCCAAGAAGAAGTCGGATTAAAAGGCGCTAAGACTGCCGCATATTCTATAGGGCCGGACATCGGAATAGCTCTCGATGTGACAGTTGCGGCCGACGTTCCAGGAGTACCAGAGCAAGATCAGATTGTATGCCTCGGTAAGGGCCCCGCAATAAAAATTATGGATGGAAAAAGCGGTAGTGGAATAATAGTACACCCCTCCGTTAGAGATCTTCTAATCGAGACAGCCAGATCAGAAAATATTCCATATCAACTAGAAATCTTGCCAGGCGGTACTACTGATGCTTCTGCAATACAACTCACTAAAGAAGGTGTTCCTACGGGAGCTATTTCGATACCGACGAGATATATTCATTCTCCAGCAGAAATTGTAAACCTCAACGACGTGGTAAATGCGATAAGACTCTTAGCTGCATTTACACAGCGACTACATCGGGATTGGATAAAAACAAATTTGAAGACCCAAATCAAGTAGATATACACATTTTTTATTTCTTATACGAGGACTTCTGTATAATATAAGAGTATCCCGGTAGTCTATGTCTTTTAAATATTTTTGATCATTATAAATTGATGAATCAAAACGAAATATTAATTTTGCTTGTGTCTTACTATAATTGCTCTGAGTGGTGATATATTTGCAGCTTAATAAAATTATTATTGTTGACTCTGGCGGAGTTTATATTACTCAGTATCCGCCCTCCGATTCGAATAAACCACAGCTTTATTCAGGTTTTCTTGTAGCTTTAGATGCAACATTAAAATATTTTGGTGAATCTTTTAGGCAAGTTTCAGAAATAAGAGGCCAGAACTATGTTGGACTACTTAAAAGGCTGGGCGATAGCCTCAGAATATTCGGATTGTTTACTATTGATGAGGAATCTCAAGTTGATAGATATATAAAACCAGTCTTTAATTTTATTGCCGAGCAGATTTGTGCTTTGGCTGCATACGAGGAATTTCTTGAGGCAGGTTTTGTGACTGGCGAAACAATATCTATGTTCTCTAATCTACTGAACAGAATCTGCGTTCAAATTCAGGATCTGTTAAGGATGCTATCAGATATAGATGCAATTTTTGAATCTTTGTATAAAAGTCATGGTGATCATATTATTGACATAATTAGGAGCCAGCTGGGAGAGCTTTCTAGATTCATGAGAATCGACAAAGAGGGTCTTCACATTCATACTGTAGAGGATATTAAAATTATTTTGGATTTAGTTTCAGATACAATGGAAAGTCTAAATGATTTGATAAAAGCCGAAAAAATAGAGGTATCACCTAGGACAAAACATGAGGAAGATATAGGCGATGCTATAGTCTCTATCGTAGACATTCTTGATAAAAAATTCATTCGTGTTATTTCGGGTTTTTTGTCAGGCTCAGATATTATAGTTCTTGGTAGCGAAACATTACTCAACTTGTTTTTAAAAATCGCCTCTCTTTTCGAGATATCTCCCTATGTACATACTGATGATATACAGCTCATATATCTTCCAAACACATCAGTACTTATTCTTCTCAGGTTTTATCAGGAGATCCCGAAAGGTAAATCGACAGCAATAATAGTGGACAGCATAAATCGAAAAGTTAATGGTGGTGTAGATATTTTCTTGGCGAAAAAAATTTACAAGGAAATAATAAATAAAATACGTAAAAAAACTCATCCAATCGATGTTTACAGAGCGATAAAAGAAATTATAGATGATTTGAGGGAATCTATCTACGCAGTTATAGATTTTATTCGTTCTGGGAAAGAAAAAGATAGCGCGGATTATTATTCTCTTATTAGGAGGCTTGGAAAATATAGAGATCTAGCAACTTTAAAAGCGATTTTTTCTATCGCGATCAAGCTTTATCCGACAGAAAAAATTCGGCTATATGAGCTATATGGTGCCTGCAGAAATGATATTTTCCCGTATATTAAGGTATTAGAGGCGTAATCTATGAAAACCAAAAAGACGAGGATAAGACCGATACATATTCCTGAAACACTTATTAGGTATAGAGACTTGGTTTTTCTTGTTTGCTTAGTAGAATTTTTTGCCATAGTGGCGATGTTTATCTCGATAAAACCTAGTGTTGTTCCTTCTGATATTGTATTCATGTTTCTTCCCGCTCCACACATTATAATTTCAGTTTTGATTGGACTATATTTCCTATACAGAATCTTCATAGGTACAGCAAAGAAAACATCCATAGCACTCGGCCTATCATATTTTTTCTATGCTTTCTTTATGACTTGGTTCATATTATATGCAAAATATAGCTGGAGCCAGCATAAAGCGATAGTATTCGCATTTTTCCAAGGACTCATAATTTTTTTGGCCCTAAATTTTTATGGAGTAGTTAGAGGGTTCCTTAAGAGACATAAAGATTCAGTAATTTTAGTGTTTGTGATAATCGTTTGTGGTGACATTATGCTTGCGGTATCCCTTATTATTTCTGGTATATTTGTG
>JAUQYS020000429.1:0-4779 GCA_030587585.2 Candidatus Njordarchaeota archaeon | reverse complement strand
ATCGCATAATAGCATCTTGAGACACAGGAATCACTATCTCCAATATCAAGAGCATGCTCTGCAGTGGCCAAAAATTTCTCTGCTTTATTTATGAGATCTTTTATTTCCTTCATACCCTAATTCCCTCTTTCTTCACATTTAGCACAAATGGATAATTAGAATTTTTAAAAAAGCTCTCAGGTAAAACTAAAACTGAAATGAGTTCTCCTTCCTCAAGTAATATGTCAAATAAAAGATCGCTCAAACTTTTTCTTATATCAGAAGGATTGACAGAATCATCAATAAGCACAAGTAGATCTATATCAGAATCTTTTGTTGCATTGCCCCTTGCATGAGAACCATACAGAATTATTTCTCGTATCTTATCACCATATTGCTTCAATAGATGCCTTTTTACATGTCTTACCAATTGAGCTATTCTCTCATCCATTCTTTTTCACCTCTTAGAACGAGCTTCAGGATTTTCGATAACGTTCTGCGGATATGCAATGTGCCATTGCCTCCTATCAATGTTAGGTAATATCTCGGCGAAATATAAGTTTAGCGGTAACATTTGGGCAAAGTGAGCGGAGTAAACGAGCCATGTACCCGCCTGTTGTCTAAGGACAAGAGTCCCGAAGCGAGCGTTAACAAGCGGAGAGTGCCAAAACCCGCCAATGATGTTGACCAACAAGCGTCTCATTAGTATCAACCTCCATGTTATTTATTTTCAAGAAGATCTACAGGGAAATCTAATCTTCTCTGCCGACTACTTACAAGAATCCTCATGAGTCTACCGATAATATTATCTAAAGTGTCTCTTTTCTTATAGAAATAATAATTAAAGTTCTTCCAATCAGGTTTATCCATTTCGTCTCTCACTATGTCATATACTATTTGTTCCAGAGACGAAAACCATTTACCGAACAAAGGATATTCTCTCGAAGGGTTATCTGGATCAAGGATGTCTGCTCTGCTCAGGTCCTCGTCTACATTAAAGTATCGAGAAACCTGTCGGTGAGGTTCAAATAATCTATTAAGTGCGTTTGAATCATGAAGATAGTCACCTACTAATTTTTTTCTAAGTTCATATCGCTTACCCTCATCGTTTCCAGCATAGTGTTCAACAATGTAGTGGAAGATCCTAACTACATAAAAATCCCAATACCCTTTCAAGAATTCCTTTCGAGATACTTCTTTATAGACGGGGTTATTTTTGTCGGAAAACCTTTCTTTCTTTTCTCTATAGATGTACTTTCCTATTGAAGATGTGAGTTTGTATACTCCATAAGCAAAAATAAGGTCATCAATAAATCTATCTATACCATTCAGAAGCTTTGGATCAGTAAGACCTATACTTGACCAATCCCTATTGTCATAGTCGAATATTGTTTCATAATATTGTGGATCACTGAATATTAGTTCTTTCTTATTTTTTGCAGTAGCAGGATCTCCTGCAAGAGATAGGTATAGTTGTCCGCATAACACATTATCTATCTTTCGATATATTTGCCCTCTTATTCTAAATCGACCGTGCCTTCTTTCTCGCCGTAAGAGATCCCATTCTCCTCGCTTTCTCTCATAAAAAATAGATTTGTCTTCAAAAGCTCTCTGGATGGATCGCTGCCAATAATCATTTGATTTAAGATCACGTGGTAATATAGGATTTTGATAGTTGGCAGCAAATGTTATTTTCTCTCTTAACTCACGATCGTGTGTTTGTACCACTTTGACCACAACATAAGCATCTTCTATTTTTCCATAATCCTCAATCGTTTCATATATTCCATAGACTGTTTGACAACCATTAACAATTTGCGGCTCGTATAAAAGAAGACGCTCATCTCTTTCTTCAACTTGCCCACAAACCATGTTAATGCCATTATTTAGAATCAAAAACTTATCTGGTTTGTTTCTTAGAGTTTCCTTGATATCTTCAGCTATCTTCCATTTCTTAGTAGTTGATAGCTTATAGCGAATATTTTCTTCTAAAAGTCCAGGTCCATATCTCTTGAACACATCATATATTTTATTTACGTCCACTATGAATATAATGGTATCTCCATATTTAAGGTAACTTTCTCCCGCTATAGGAAAACTTACATATTCAGGTATTCTAAATTCAGCTGGATTCTCTAAACGGGAATATTCTTGCTTTAACCTCTCAAAATCATATATTTTTACATTTTTATCTTTTGCATAATTCTTAGCATCCGTGGTCAGTTTACCAAGACATACGAAGATAAGTCTTGTGGGATATTTATCTTTTTTCTGATGATATTGTCTAGCAAATCGCCTTCTACGGTCATTTCCGATATTTGGCTCATTCTCTAACCTTCTTAAAGCAGTCAAGACTTCATCAATGTGATCTCTGTTAAATATTGCTCGATCTGGATCAGAGGAATATTTAACTTGTACTACAAAAATTATCTCCTGTTCATCATCGATGATTCCTAAATCTATTTTTTCATCACCACTCCCTCCAATATGATATAATTCAGCTACATCATCTTCCTCGTACCCAAGAATATATGTTCCAAACCATATAGCAAAAAGGTCTCCTCTGTTATGTATTCCTCTGGTGTTTTCAATCTCATTCATGACGCCCTCTACTTTCTGTATAAATTCTCTATCTTCCATTTTTCATTACCTCCTCTTTGCCTAAATTGGGCTCGGGTATTTCGGATAACTTCTTCATATACGAATTGTTTGAATATGAATCTAAATAAGAGATATATGCGAACAGTTCGTATATATCCCTTCTAGTAGATGGCCCTTGTTTTTTTATCTTTTCACTTATTTGCATCTCAGTTTAGAAGACTATCAATAGCCTATAATATTAAGCAAAATGAACAAAAAGTCAAGCCTATTTTGAGAAATCTTTTTTTCTTTGGTAATGTGGTATTATCCACTCAGAATAAGAAAAGAGTGCGTTTATTCTTCTGTTGTGTGGACAGTTAGAAGGATACTTTAAAGGATTTGAAACAACCATCAATTTACTCATACTTGCCAATCGATTCATCGAACATTTTTGCAGGATAGCGTACTATCCATAAGCTGTCCTTGTCGGTGTTACAGACGTACACATGCCCTGCCTGCGATATGAGAATATATCCCCCCATATACCACATACATCGTTCAACCTGTATGGAGCCACGAAAATCGCCATTAAGACTGAATTTTGTGATCCATGTCTTCCATTTTGTATACGCTCCCTTCTTGTAGTATAATACAGAACTAGGTTTAGTTGAATATGCTATGTAAAAATTGGAATCTGCGTCCATACCTATACATAATATTGGTGAATACAATGTATCCCCAGGCGTTTTGAACTTAATCTTATATAAGATCTCTCCTGTCTCTTTCCAGCGATTATCTATGCGTTTCACTTTATAAATATTTATGAAAACTGTATTAAACGAGTGTTGTTCTACACGTATTACTACTTGCGGTATTTTCCAGCCAATATTATTGGCACGGTATACGAGTCCACTTATAGGCATAAATCTACCTAATTTACGCAATCGAGAAAATTCTTCATCTTTTCTATTCACAACTTTCAATAATTCGCCATTTTTATCAAATATCTGAAACCTTTCTATCCGTGTCTCACCATCCCCTATTATTATGTTCTCATCCTCATCAACCATAAACGTAAAACCCATTGGTACTACCTCACCACCTATCTTTTTGAATAAGGGTTTAATCTCACCATAGCCGGCACCGTACTTGCAACTCAACACGGTGTGAGGCTTGCTTTTTGTGGGATATAGGGGAGGCAAAATTACTTCCTTTATATTAGCTGTTGCCTTATTTATGGAGTTAGAATTATAAGTCAACGGATTATCCGATCCCGCCAATCTCTCATATTTCATTTGTCGACGCCCTATTCCGAGAAACTTTAACTTCCAGAATGGAGGCCGATTCTCTGCTGCCCACTCTAACCGCTCATATGCCACACAGTAGCCATATGGACCATTAAGTGTATCAAAAATAGGATCTAAACCTGTATACTCCCCATCATATAATCCCCTATTCGTCGCATGTATAACACGTGGATCCGGAAAATCGGCTGGATTGTAAAACATTTGTATAACACCAACATGATCTGCAATACCGTCACCTTCATAATCGACAAATATCAGGTCACCATCTCGCATATTCCATAAGGCGGATTCGTAATCATCTATGCCTTCAACTTTAAACTCCTGGTATAAATCATTTGCATTTGCGTTGTTCACTTGATATTCCTCTGATTGCCCCTCTATCAATGTGATGTCTGACTTAACAAGTGACCAGCTTGCGAGTACCACAAAAAGTACAATCAATTTACTCATACTTGCCAATCGATTCATCGAACATCTTCGCTGGGTAGCGTACTATCCATAAGCTATCTTTGTCGGTGTTGCAAACGTATATGTCGCCGGTTTCGGAAACAACTGGGCCATGGAAATCTGGGTAATATTGGCAGTTCTCAACTTTTATGCAGCCGAGGAAATCGCCTTTTAAGCTAAATTTGGCTACATAGTATGAACATTTTATGAATCGTCCCTCTCTGTATGTAATTTCTGGCTTTATTGCGTAGTAGATATAAAAATTAAAATCTGTATCCATCCCTATGCACCGTGGATAATATTTCTCCAGAGTATTATCCACAATGAAAATTATAGTGGACACAAGTTCGTCGGTTTCTTTCCAACGCTTATCTATGCGTTTTACTTTATAGATGTTGATATGAAAGGTTCCATCATTAGCAGTCACCACTATGTTAATAGGTGGCACTTTTCGACCTACATCGTT
>JAUQYS020000416.1:0-4904 GCA_030587585.2 Candidatus Njordarchaeota archaeon | reverse complement strand
TCAGTTTTATTGGTGAACTTGGAAGCCAAAAAAATAAAAATTAGGCTTTAGCCGCCCTAAACCAACATGGACAGAGATAGGAAATTTTTTATTTTGTTGTCCCGGTAGCTCGTGCACTATCATATATGTTTATTGAGATTTTTCTAATCTAGTTATTTTGAAAATTCTATAACCTATAATAGCAGCTATAGAAATATTTGAAACGAAGAGTACTAATGGCCAAAAAGAAATGTTAAATCTGAGAATTCCCCAAATAAAGTAGATGGGGTAGACATAGAATACAATAAGCAGATGTAGTTTCTCTCTTAGTACTGTATCGATTTTCGAGGCATTCGTTAATAGGAATGTGATCCACAATGCTGATGAAATAGCGATTGGGTACGTACTAAAATTGATTTCACTTAGCGATAAAATAAGTCCACCAGACGCAACTATTACTACTGAATAGAAAAAAGACTTAAGAGTATCATTCGCATTATTTTTTCCTCGCTTAACATTGATGTTTATGTAATAGATTAATGGTCCGATGATAATAGCTAACATTATTGTTATTTCCGGATATGCCCAAATATACATCGCTCCAAATATGTAGAGAGCATGCAGAATACTATACACTGTTTGCAGTAAAATATCGGTCAGAATGATTGCACAAATATACATGACACCATAAAATTCGCTCGAATAAGAATTGACTTTAGGAGACATAATTGTCCCCTAGAGTTTTAAAACGGTTGAATGTTATTGTATATTTCACCTTTAGGCTAATCTAGTTTTAATGTTATTGCTATTATATAAATAGTATTAGCTAATGATGCAATGAATTCAGGTATAGCTATTCCTGAAATACCCCAAGTTCTCCATGGCAAAAACCATACACCTAACCCGATTATGGAGAATAGATAGCTGATTAAGCAATACTTCAAGTTGCTTTCGTGCTTTAAGAAAAATGTGCCTAGGAATAAGAACGCTACTGGAAACAATATAAAGTACAGTACCGCAAACAAGCCATGCAATCTACCTACGGTTTCCGGAAAGACTCCTACTAAACTTAAAGATATCGCATCTATTAGCAGGATCATAGCCCCGATTTTTCCCATTAAATGTCTGAAATAGCTTAGAAGCCCTAATGAGTAAATTGCATAAATAAAACCTGAAACAATAAGACCACCGTTAAAAATTAAAGCTGTTGCGTGGTAGGCCCCTAAATCGCTTAGGGCATTTTCATACCAAGAAAACCATGGTGCAAAAGCAATTGATATAAAAATAGCACTATATGCTACGATAGGAAATAAAACCGCTAGCAATTTTAAAATCCTTGATGAAAGTTCCATGTAAATCACATCTTCAAAACATTCTTTAGAGATTAATTTTCCCTAAAATAAAGATAAGTTATAGCTAAGATTTGTTCATCCAGTTGTTTTCTTGGTTGTTTCTTATATTTATCTAAGGCTGGTTTTTCTATCGGAAGAATAGTTTGTAAAATATATTTTTAGGTATTCCTAGGAACTCATTGAACCATCTAACTTTTGATGGTGTATAGGTTACTGTGGCTAATCCCTTCTGTTCTAGCGCAAGTAGTAGATATCCTATAGCGATCCAGGTACTTTGTATATAATATCTTTGTATATAATATCGAGGAGGTATAGGTACCAGACTAACTGCATTTGCTGTAGAGAAATTTAAGGAAAATAATGTAAGTAAAATATTTCTTAGAACACTAGAGGAATTAATTCTCGTAATTAAATTATATGAGAAATTCTGTTTTAAGCACATTGATAATGAGATTATTCTTGAAAAAATTGTGCACCAAGAATAGTGTACTGGAAAAGATAAGTGTTTTAGATTTCGTATACACCAAGTTAGAATACTAATCTAAAAAAATTCTATTCAATAAATTTCACCATTTCTATGGCTGGTCTGCGTTCTGGAGGGGTGGGCACGAAACTAGGATAGCCTAATGGTGTGACCGTTGCTATGTAGTGATTCAAAGGTATTCCTAGAAGTTTTTTGACGTCGTCTCTGTCCATAGCAGCGATCCAGCAGGTTCCTAACCCAAATGTCCAAGCGGCTAAAATGAAGTGATAGGCAGCTATACAGGCGTCCTGCACATATCTTCTGGATTTGGAAGGATCGGAACAGATCGCTATGGCTAAAGGTGCTTTACCTATTGGGGAGCTATTTATGCCGCGTACGGATGCAAGATAGTTTATTTTTTCTCTATTTCTTATGACCACAAAGTAATAGGACTGCGAATTTTTGGATGTGGGTGAAAATCTACATATTTCAAAAATCTTCCATAATATATCATCTGGCACGTCTTTATCTTGGAAATCACGTATACTTCTACGGGTTATTAATAATTCATCTCCTACTAGGTAAGGATTAATATGGTGTTGAAAATGCTGAAACTCAATCAGTCTATCCTCCGGATCCTTGGCGAAGAAATGATATATTTTGTATTTCTCGTTGTACTTTGGTTCTGTTATTGCTATGTCTTGAAGCCTTTCATAGATTTTATCAACATCGGATTTCTCTCTGAAAAAGAAAGTTATTGTACCATCTTTATCTATTCGATTTCTTTGACAAAAGCCAAGCAGAAGATTTCCATGTCGAAGAATAATACAATCGTGTTGTTCTAGCCAAACTATCATATTGATCCTTTTGATGTAAAAATCCTTTATTCTATCGATATTCTTAGTGGCAAGAAAAACTATTCCAGCCATATTAGATCACCCTAAAATATGTGCAGATAAAACTGTACAACAACACAGGTTATTATAAATGAGTATGTCAGCAAAAATGTTTTGATGTTCCAGTTAAAGAGCCCCTTCAAGACGAACTTATCGTATATTGGCCAAAAATATCTAGGTCCTCGATTCCTATGAGATATAATATCTAGTATAATATGGAAAATATATGCTAATGAGAATAATCGAAGTTCCTTAAATGGTAAAAACATGGAAAGTCCTAGAATAGGAATAGGTATGAATATTGAATGCAGTCTCTCCCCCCAGGCCCATATTCTCAAGGAATGTGCGGCTTCATAGTCCATTACTCTTATTGTAGCAATTATATATATGAAGTCAGGCAACAAACTACCTAGAAACACCCAAGGATCTAAACCCAGGAAAAGAAAACCCAACAATAAATGAGTCACGAAGTCCATTTGTAAACCCTATCTATTACCCTATTGCTAATAACCTATAAAAAGAATAATAAATGAACGCTATTTTGAGTATGAGATTTCGTATTCGAATTTATCATAATAAATGTTTCCGTTTTTAAATTCTAATTCGCCTCTTTGATTATCAACGGGATCACTTCTAATAAACTTTTTAGCTGGCTCAAATTCGCTCATTATATCAGAGTTAAACACCGTTCTAAAACTATCTATATTCCCAAAGTAAAATCCATGAATCCTAGGATCAAGCTCTCTCCATCGTCTTCCGAATGATAAATCCGCATAAAGCCAGCCATATGGTTCTATATAGAATTGTGCCCAGTCATGTGGTCCAGGTGCTTTAGAAGCCGGATTTGCATACCAGCCACTTTGCCATCTGCTTGGGACTCCTACGATTCTGCATAGTGTGATAAATAGTGATGCTTGGAATCCACAGTCTCCTCGTAGGTTTCTAGCTACAAATTCGGGAATACATTCGTACGTGGAGTATTCAGCCACATACGTGTATGTTAGGTTCTTGGTTAACCAGTCATAAATTTTTTTAGCTTTTAGATACGGATTTTCTTCGTCTCCTACTATTTCGCGTGCTAGATTTTTTAGAAATCTTGTAAATGGAATATGCGGCAATTGTTCTCTAGTATACTTTTGGTATATTTCGCTTTTCTCGTCATATGGTTTTACCTCGTTTGGATTTACCTTTTTGTGAAAGGCATGTACTGTGTATTCGAACTCGACCATGAATTCTAATGGCTCTGATGATTTAACCTTTTGTTCAAAATAAATTGTTCTCTGTGGATGATTCTCCGGAGCCAACGTGTAGTTTTTCGGATAACATGAGATCAGTTTAACTGATTGTTGCAGTTCGTTGACCTGTGGGAACGGTAGCCAACATCTCACAATTTCACCCTCAAGCACTGTACCTGGTTTTAGCGATACCTTAATTTTTGCTCTTACTGTTCTTGGAAAGATATATCCTTGTTTACCTGAATTCAAAATTTCAGTTATATGGTCTACAAGAGCCTTTCTTGATGCAATACGACCACTTTGCTTGTCCATTTCTTCTTTCTTCTTTTTGCATTCTTCTTCTTTGCACAGGAAAAGCAGATTGTGAATAAACCTTGAAAAGAAAAACTTTTTTCCTTCAATGTAAATGAAATCGATGTATCCCTTATTTATCCACTCGTAAAACTTTTTTTCATTAAGATCAGGAAAAGTCTTTTTAAATTCCTCTAAAGCTTTTTGTTCTGGGATGTTGTAATCTTTAAAAATTCGTTCTATTCGCTCTAACTCGTATTCAAGTCTTTTTCGTAATGAAAGGGAAATATCCTTTTTTAACATTTCATTTATTTTCCGTCTTGCAGATTCAAAGAATCCCAGCATCTCAAGTTTCTGAATATCTTCTGGTAGTCTAACATATAAATAGCGAAGCATGAACTTCACCACACTGTATCTCTAGTTAATCATTTTTGTTATGGTCTAATTAAACCTAACTCTTTAATTATGTATTCACAATAATGAGGCCTAAGAATAATTGACGTATTGAAAACATTTGTATAAGAGTCGGATCTAAGAAGATATATGGCTAGAACGTTTCAAAAAATTCTCTGTTGTCGCGTAGCGACTACGCATACATATGGCTTTTCTTTCATATAGGCTAGTTGGCCTATATACATTATGTAGCGATGGTGTCTCCCCAGTGCCTCAACTAAACTGTTTTTTATTT
>JAUQYS020000377.1:0-6336 GCA_030587585.2 Candidatus Njordarchaeota archaeon | reverse complement strand
TTCATCAGAAGGTTTGGCCGAAAAAATTAGAACATTTATAAAAAGGATCGTTTGGGTGTTAGAGTCAAGTCCTAAAATTGGTTTAGGAATAATATTATTATTAGTGGGCTTTTCGATCGTTAGTGTGATTGCTGGGCATGGTGTATCTTTCGCGGAGCAGAATGATGCGGATGATATTGCTGGGCATATTTCGTATAGAAAAGTAGTGGGGGTATTCTATAGATGGATCGTAAATCCAGCACATGATACGAATATTTCCGCCGGATATTGGAGCAATGCCAAGCTTAGACCATTGGATGGATACTACGATTCTTCTTCAGCACGTTTGGTGAGGGACATTAGTATAATGAGAAAAGTAGGAGTAAAGACAATAATTTTTGATGTTTTTACAATGGGCGGGCTATTAGTTTCTCAGATTACAGACATAATCGAGGAAGAGAATATGAGCATTCTGATGTATTTTAATCTCTCATTAGTGCTCGAGGATCCTTTGATTCCAACATTTTCATATTTTCCAGAGCAAAATATTAGCGATTTATTCTTCGAGTTTAGTCCAAGAAATATTATGCTTATAAAGTCGCAAATATTGGCGCTTCTAAGCGAATTAGAAGGTAGTAATTCTTTAGTAAGATATGACAATAGGACAGCGATAGTTGTAAGTGGTCTTCAGAGATTTCTTCCCGGTTGGAAGGAGGAATCAAGGAGATATTTGGCAGCGGCCCTAGTAGAGATGATAGAGTCAGAATATAATGTTGACAATAAAACAATCACAATGAATATAATCAACAATTTAACGGGCTGGAACGCATCAACGGTAGATGACCTTATATATGATTATTATCCTCAGACATTATATGACTTCATCTCTAATGAATCCTGTAAAATATGGCTAGAAGCATTTAAGTATGCATGGCTTCGTGATATGACTGAAATATTCAGAAATAGCGTTATCGGTACATATGTTATATCTGGATATGAGATACTGCCTATTAGTATCGTATCTTTAGACATGATTAGAAAGGTTTCAGATGACGTGTTTACATGTCCCAATAGGTACTCTGTTTCGGATGGGAAACTCTATGTTAGTCTTCAACAAGACATGATAGATAGATACAACTCTAACATTATTATTACAGTTCCTAATTTTGTCACTAACTACACTAAAATACTAGTTAATAACTCACAAATGTATAACAATACTTGGAGACTAGCCATAGACAGAAATGTTAGTTTTGTCTTTATCTATGGCTGGAACTTATATGGAACAGGCTCTGTTATTGAGCCAACAGTAGAGTTTGAGTATTATACCTTAAATCTAACGAGGAGCTACGTAAAGGAATATATTGAACGCGGAAAAATATCTGATGAAAGCAAACACAATGATTGTTGGCTAGCAAGGAAAAATATTGTATGTTATGTAAGTATGGAAATAAAATCTTTGGATCGATTAGATTAATATACAGAATCCCATAAACTAGATATTAACAAGTTTGTATAATTCATTTTTTTCTGCTTATTTTATGATGTAAGCGGGAGGATAGTATGTTTGCTGACATAATCATAAAAAATGCAAGCGAAGTATTAACATTGAGAGGCTATTCTTCTAAACCAAAAATAGGCTCAGAGCTCAGAGATTTAGGGATAATCAGAAACGGCGCAGTTGTGATAAGTAACGGAAAAATAGTCGCTGTAGGAAAAACAAGCACTATACTAAAAAAATATGATTCTGTAGAAGTAATAGACGCAAAAAATAAAATCGTTCTTCCTGGCTTTATTGATCCACATACACATCTCGTATATGCCGGCTCACGAGAAGACGAGTTAACAATGAAACTGGAGGGGGTTCCATACCTAGAAATATTGAAACGCGGTGGAGGGATTCTAAAGACTGTAAGACTTACAAGAAATGCTAGTGAGAAAGAACTATTTGCGCAATCAAAAGAGCGACTCGATAGGGCTCTTATTCACGGAACAACAACAATGGAAGCGAAAAGTGGATATGGTTTGACTGTGAAGGATGAAATAAAGATCTTAAGAGTAAATAGGATGCTAAATGATGCACATCCTATAGAAATTGTTTCTACTTTTCTTGGTGCGCATGCCATACCTGAGGAATTCAGAGATAATCCTAGCGGATATGTAGATTTGGTTATAGATGAGATGATTCCTCATGTTGCAAAACAGAACCTAGCAATATTTAACGATGTCTTCGTAGAGGAAGGTGTTTTTACAGTAGATCAAGGCTACGAAATATTGGAAGCCGGAAAAAAATATGGCCTCATACCTAAAGTACATGCAGACGAATTTAATGATCTAGGTGGTGCGAAATTAGCAGCAAAAGTTTCTGCTATTTCTGCAGATCATCTTCTAAATTCTTCCGAAGAAGGTCTTAGAATGATGGCTGAAAAAGGGATAATCGGCGTTCTTTTGCCTGCGACTTCTTTGGTTCTCATGAAAATGAAATTCGCAAATGCGCGGGAGATGATAAATCTGGGAGTACCAGTAGCCTTAGCAACAGATCTTAATCCAAATTGTTGGGTAGAAAACATGCAGTTTATAATAACATTAGCTGTATACTTTCTAAAGCTGACTCCTGCAGAGGCGATATCGGCAGCGACAATTAACGCTGCACATGCTATTGGAAAAGCGAAAGAAATTGGTAGCATAGAAAAGGGGAAAAAAGCGAACATCATTGTGATGGATGTTCCAAATCATATGTTTGTTGGATATTTGTTTGGCTGTAACTTGGTTAGAGACGTTATAGTAGACGGAAAAATAGTTGTTAAGGATAGAAAATTATTAGTGAGGGATAAATAATGGATGTTCGGATTTTAGGCGAAGAGCTTATATATGAAGGGCGAAAGATAACTCTTAAGAAGCTTAATCTTATTGTTCGCGGAAAAAAGACATTTCATGAGATCATAATGTTTGGCAAAAGTGTGGCGGTGTTGCCATTTATAGATGACGAAGATGTAATTCTTATACGCCAATTTAGAGGCCCATTAAAAGGATGGATACTTGAGATACCTGCAGGAAGAATTGAAAAAGGTGAATCGCCAGAAAACGCATGCATAAGAGAACTAGAAGAGGAAATAGGATATAAACCTAATTATCTGAAACTCCTCGGAGGCGGATATCTGACCCCTGGCTATAGCAATGAGTACATGTATCTATTTGTGGCGAAGAATCTGGAATATGTTGGACAGCACTTAGAGGAACATGAAGTAATCCGAATGGTAAAAATGCCATATAAAAAACTTAGAGAGATGGCGCTATTTGGGGAAATAAAAGATATAAAAACCATAATGGCCGTGGCGCTATATGAAATAAAAAAGGATAAAAATGACTAAGAAAATAGCTTTTATATCTCAATCCGTTATAAGAATTAATAAGTCATTTGAAAATGAGGCACCAAAAAGCTATGAAGACATAGAAATAGCATACGAACATCCAGTTTTATCGTTAGTGAGAAAAACGAAGAAAGATAAGGACTACATAAACATTTATTGTGGGAGACCCACATATGTCCTCATGAAAGTAAGAGAAACCTTCATAGAAAAATTTATCGATGCGCTAAAAGATGTTTTATTTAGGGCTAAAATAGACGAAGAACAAATCAACAAAATAGAGAGCGAAATAGAAATCCATAGTAGATTTTCAGAGGTAATAGAGCAGATAATCATAGAGGTAAACAAAGAAGCTCTATCAAAAGCAAAAGCACTAATGTTCACATTAGGATACTTCGATACTATAATGAGAAAAACCATAAAGAAGTGCATAATAAAAAATATCATTAGACAAGTACTCAGAAAAGCAGCGAGAAAATACTATAGGATCCTAACCGATGAAATAAAAGCAAGGTATACTATAAGCAATTTTATAAATTTAGTGATGCAAGAAATAAATTTTAAGAAGATAGCTAAGAGCATATACAAAAATATAAATGATGATTGAAAAATTGTATCAAAGTTATTCCTAATTTATTCTTAAGAACCTTTACAAGCAACTTTCATTAAATAATATTGTTGTTTTTTAAAACAGATTTTTTAAGGAAGTTCTATTATTAACCAAAATGACGCAATCTAAAATCGATATTACCCCACTCAACTTTTTTTGAGTCAAACTAAAATATATTTTAGCCGTATACTAAAAATAATAGTAGTTCTAGATATTTTAAAGTGGCCAAAAGCATTATTAGAATAATAGAAAGAAATGGGTGAATGCGTATGAAAAAATTGGCTGTAGTTTTGGCCATCTGGCTATTTTTAGCCCCTGCAGCTGTGTTTAGTTTGCCGAGGAGTAATAATACATTAAAAACAACCGAAGCTTCGAGTACCACAGATTTTGGGCTGTACGGTGAGTTCGCAACATTCTATGTCGGTAAGGGCAACGCGACAGCTATGGTGCTTTCCTCAGTAGGCGGAAGCGTAGAAGTCCCAGTAAACTTTTCTTGGGAAGAACTGGATGGTCTTATAGCGCTAAGAATAGCGGGCGGAGTTGGCCACAAATGGTGGCTATACTATCATCATGACATATACCCAGAGATACCGCCTATGAGAACTTTAATAATGCTGTATGAGCTGCCAGAAAGTCAGGCAGTTACAAAAGCTAAAAGCTTAGCGCAAAAGATCGGAGCTGCTGTAAATGTAAGCTTCTATCCACTATGGTCTCATGAAGAAGATGGTAAAACATGGATACTATTTACAAGCGAGGCATCATTGGAAGACACAGCGAACTTTATTAAAGACAAGATATTATCAATGTTTCCAGACGACGGTCTATCTGTTTTTGCTGATTCTCCAGTTATAGATGATAATCTTGATAAAGGTATATATACAAGAGCGGCTCTTACATTGCTGAGAGATACTGAAGATTTTGATGGTGACAACGACACAGAAGAATTTGCGCCTGTAATCGTACTGGCGACAGTAATAAAGGATGCTATCCAAAAATTGGATGATGGATGGTATAAATTGTCAATAAAGGAGGCATTGCAGCTTTCTTCGGATGCGAATATTTCTCCTCGCAGCATATCAAATGTGAGCATAGTAAAAATAAGTCATTATTTGCCTCTTGAGATAGATGAATCAAGAACAAGTCCTCTTCCAGATAACCCAATGTATGAGTATAGTGGAAAGCTAATATATGTTCTAAAAACAGAGAACATTAGCAAGGAATATTCAGACATTGTTGTTTATGGAAAACCGTTCAATTACTCAGAAGAACGAGAGCAAGCACCACTCGTAACAGCAAGATTCCATATCGAAAATGTTACAAGCATAAATAATTGGGGTGGTTTTGGTCATGATGCACTAATCATAAAATATAACATTGAGATATATAACGGTGGCAAGGGTGATGCTGTAGATGTTGTTATTGGCTTCGAGATAAAGGATAAACTCAAGGACATGCTAGATAGAATGGTCAGCGAACTTGGAAATGTTATAGGATATAATGATCTGCTCAAAGGACCTGGGTGGAATTATACTACTATAAGTGCAGAAGGAACACCAATATATGCGTTTACCTGCTATGTAGATAATATCTCAGCGAATAGTTCAATAACTCTTGAATTTAACCTTACTGTGATTCCTGACATTGTTGGTTTGCGTGGTATTGTTGAGGCTCTTAATCCACATATGGGTCCATTGTACTTCTATAAAGATATTGAAGGTAAACAATATTTTGGTTTTGCTAATGGTTTTGTGTTTGCGCCAGATAAGGTTTGGACCGTAGGAGTTTTACTAATAGATTCACGCAATCCGATAAACGAGCATGAATTTTATTATGAGTATAACTTCAAAGTAGTATTAATAGGTGAGGGTAATACTCCTCTTAAAAATGTTGTAGCGAAGCTGTACCTTAGTAAGCCAGAAGGAGTATTCTCTTTGACAGAAATACATCAAGTAGATGTGGAATACAAGAATCAAATTGTGCCGGACGAAAATGGCGCAATAAATAGGGAGATACCTCTTTCATTCGAAGGTAGACTAAGGAGCGGTGTATGGTTTGTTTTTGCCTCCGTAGAATTTGACATAGATATGGATTGGGGTACTGTGCATCTGGGCTTCATTACAAATAGCTATATGGCATATATTCCCCCAGAGTCATGGCTTATACAGAAATGGATACAGAACCATGTGTTCCCATACAAGCATGTCGAACTAAACGTTAACAAGATTTCTACATATGACAATACTACCGGAGAACTTACTATTAAGCTAAACATAACAAATATCGGCGATACCAACACAACCATACAGCTATTCGAATTCTTACTTCTAGACTATATTGATACCTCTGCTGGTAACAATGGTGTTGTCGAGTTCAAAGTCA
>JAUQYS020000373.1:0-4499 GCA_030587585.2 Candidatus Njordarchaeota archaeon | reverse complement strand
AAGTTACGGTTCCTGAAATAATAAAGAATTTGAATGTTTCCATAGAATCTGGCGTGGTGGGTGTAAAAGAAGACTTTATTGAGATTCTAAAAAGAGCATTATTTAAGGCATATGAAGCAGGATAGCGATAATTCTATTCTGTTATGTGCTTTTCTATTTTTTAGATATCGCTTTTTTACTGGATTTTTAAGATGTAGCGTAATTATAAAAATAGGAATATTGATATTATTATATTATATGTGAGGCGAAGTGATAGAACACTTTAGAGATTCTGATGTTGGTACTATATTTAGGCCTAGGATAGAAATTGATCAATTAGAATCTCTTATAAGTTTTTCAGAAGACATGCCTTTACATCCTGAAGACGCTATACTAGAAAACATTCGTTCTTTAGATCTCGTAAAAGATGCTTTGTTTCATTTTGTGAATGAAAAAGAGTATTTTGTTTATTGGGTCGAAAAAAATAGGCCTAAAAGATATTCAAAAAAAACATTAGTGGTGGATGACATATTTCTCTATATTCCATATCACTTCAAAAAAGAAGATTATGGAATTTATTTTCGTATCGAAAAATTGTGGAATGATTTTGCACTTTTTTCTAGTTATGCATATAGAATTTTGCAGATAGGCCGAATGATAAGGATATTGGCTGAGGAATCCGAGGCATATATGGATAGGCTAAGAAAAATTAGAAGAAATGTGCCAGTGTTGATTAATTCTCTGTTCGTTGAGTATCTTGTTTTTCATTATGCTCATAGTATAGCTCACCATGTTTTTGAAGATATGGCCACAATATTTGAATATGCGAAAAAAGGCAAATATTCTCTTATTAGCTCAATTGAGGAAGAAAACTTTTGTTACTACATAGCATTCTCGACTCTTGAGAGATATATTCCAGGCGTCTTGCTTAGAAGCAAAAAAGCGGAAAGACTTGTAAACATTCTTTATCCAATAGTACCCAAGTTTAGATGGGATTTTGTGGAGAGTATAAATTTTGCGACTACAAAGCTTCTATACGTATACTATAAAGTGTACGAAAGCGAAGAAAAATGCCCTGTTGTATATGATAAGGTGAAGTCAAAATATGGTACATTATTTTGGATATTATGGAGAATGCATTACACGTATGAGGAAGACATCGTGGAGCGAGAAATCGTGCCAATAATTCAAAGATTGTTTCTTACTTTTTATTGACATTATTAAAAATTTTTGATTGATTTGCTAAGCATACATAGTTTTTTAGGTGTTCGATGTGAGAATGCTTATTTGGCATTGTGATAAATTTAAGTACAAACCAATAAAAAAAGCCATAAAAAGTGCAGAAGACATACCATTAGAAGAACAATCATATGAGGATATATTAGTCATATTTGTTTCTGTCGAGGTAAGCGATGATATTGGTATGGTAGATTACTTAGCAAAGGAGATATATAGCCTTACTAAGGATGTTAAAGCGAAAAGAGTTCTTCTGTATCCATATGCTCATTTATCTTCGAATCTTGCCTCACCCGAATTAGCTCAAGAAATAATCAATGCCACATATGAAAAATTAAAAGGATTCGATATAGATGTATACGTGGCCCCATTTGGATATTATAAACAATTTACAGCATCCATAAAGGGTCACCCCCTGGCGGAGCGTTCTCGCATAATAACTAGGGAGGAAATAATAAAAGAACGGAAGAAAGGAAAGAAACGATATGTTATTGTGTTTCCTTCAGGAAAAGAAGTAGAACCAAGCAACGAGATTTTAAAGGATTTAGGATATGAATTCAAGTGCCTCGTCGAAAAAGAAGCTCTTGGAAAAGCTTCACCAGAAAAAAAACACGAAATGCTTACATTTCTCAAACGCTTTGGTTTTGAATGGGAACCCAGATCTGATCATGGTCATCAAAGAATGGGTCCGCATGCGGCATTGATATTTGATCTAGTTGTGGACTACTCAGAACTGGTTATCAGGAGCACAGGTTTACCTATATACAAGATAAAAGGAACAGCTTTCTTTAATATGAGTGATAGAGCTGTAAGAGAACACGCGGATCTATATGGTGATCGGTTATATAAGATCAAAACAGATAAGGGGACATTCGTATTGAGATATGCGGCTTGTCATCAACAGTTTTCGATGCTTGGCGATTGGTATATATCGTATAGAAATCTTCCATTCGGAATATTTGAGATAGCTGACTCGTATAGATATGAGCAAAGTGGCGAGGTGGAATTGGCTTTTAGGCTTAGGAGATTCTGGATGCCTGATTTTCATATAATTGTTAAAGACGAAGAAAAAGCAAAAGAGATGCTACTGAAAGTTCATGATCGTATAATGGAAGAAGCTAAAAAATTGGATCAGAATTATGAACTACTGGTTAATGTAGTATCCCAAGAGCAATATGATAGATATAGGGAATTTATTAAAAGTATTGCAAAAAAAATCGACAAGCCGGTTTTAGTGGCGATATATCCTTCTATTGGCTTATCATACTATTGGACGATAAATATAGAGTATCACATAGTAGACTATATTGGAAGGCCTAGGGAAATAGGTACGGTCCAGATAGATGTTGGAAATTCTGAAAGATTTGGTATCTGCTATGTTGACGAGAAGGGAGAGAAAAAGTATCCAGTGATTATTCATACGGCAATTATAGGGACTATAGAAAGATATGTTTATATGGTATTTGACGCTGCAATGAAAAAAAGTAAAAAAGGACAAAAGGCAATGCTTCCCCTATGGCTGGCTCCTGTTCAGGTGCGCGTTATACCAGTAAACTTAGAGTTTCTAGAATATGCCGAAAAAATACATAGTGAGATCTCGAAGAATGGTATTAGAGCTGATATTGATGATACCAATAGGACATTATCTAGGAAAATATTGGACGCTGAAAAAGAATGGGTTCCATATATTATAATCGTCGGTAAAAAAGAGATGAAAGAATCCAACATTACTGTGAGGGTGAGGAGAACCGGCGAACAGAAGAAGATGTCTGTCTCTGATCTCGTTAGTATAATAAAACAAGAACAAGCTGGGTATCCTTGGCGAGATTTGTATGCTCCAGATAGACTAAGTATGCGGATCAGAATGATAGCGTAAAAAATGTCAGTTTATGAAATGTACATAATCGGTGTCTTTTATGATCGTTGTCATTGGAGCTGGTGCGATGGGCACAGCTATAGCAAAATTAATAGCGGACAATGGGTATGATGTTTATCTCTGGGCGAGAAGAAGAAAAGTCGTAGATGATATTATCAAATATAGGGAAAATAAGGAGTATTACCCAGGATTAAAACTACCAAAGAATATATTTCCGACTGATTCGCTAGAAGTAGTAGCTGAGTCAAATATTGTTTTTATTGCTACCCCATCTCACGCAGTGAGAGCTATATCACGCGAAATTAAAAAATATGTTTCTGAGGATCATATAATCGTAAATTTAGCTAAGGGAATAGAATACAATCCATTTATGAGATTGTCAGAGGTAATTAAAGAAGAAATAGGTTCTGAAAAAATAGCTGTACTATCTGGCCCCAATTTTGCCATTGAGATCATACGAAGGTTGCCGACGGGTACTACTCTTGCTTCGTATTGTAGCGAGGTCTTGGAAAAAATAAAAAATATTTTGTCTAACGATTTTTTTATTGTACAAACTACGAAGGATGTCATTGGGGTCGAGATGGGTGGCGTTCTCAAAAATATATATGCCATAGCTATGGGGATCTGCAAGGCGCTTGATATAAATGAAAATGCATATTACTTTATTTTATCTGAGGCATTTAGAGAAATGAGGACAATAATAGAAAATGTGGGAGGGAAAATAGATTCCCTTTTTCTGAGTAGCGGTTTTGGTGATTTATGCCTAACATCGAGCTCTGATAAAAGTAGAAATCGGATACTTGGTTTTATTTGTGGAAAAAGGATGCTTGACAATATTAACGGAAAAAGTGTTGTTTTTGAGGGCAAAAAATCCGTGAGAGCGATGATGTGGTTTGCCGAAAAAAATAATTTAAAGTGCCCCGTGATGGGATTTGTGTATGATGTGCTAATTGATAATAGAAATCCATACTTCGCATATAAAGAGCTTTGGAAAAAGCTTAGAGAAGTGTACTCAAAATGAATGCGATAATTTTGGCTGCAGGTATTGGAAAAAGACTAAGACCTTTAACAACTGATAAGCCTAAAACTTTGATTAATCTTGATGGAAAAACAATTTTGGAGTATATTTGTTGCAATCTGGCAAGTGTAGAAATTAGAAAAGCTTATGTAGTACTTGGCCATGCTAAAGAAAAAGTGATAGAATATGCGAAATATATAGAGAAGAAGTTAGGAATGAGATTTGTTTTTGTGGAAAACAGAATATTTGAACAAAGCAACACCGGATACTCTTTACTCTTGGCATTAGAAAGACTGAAAGAAACACAGAATGACGTAATTATAGTTAATGGAGACATTATTTTTGATTTTAAAATATTGCTTAGATTAATAAAAAGAGAAAATACGGCCA
>JAUQYS020000361.1:0-3925 GCA_030587585.2 Candidatus Njordarchaeota archaeon | reverse complement strand
CACAGAAAGATGAGATATGTCTCTCTGACATTAATGTTTATATCTATCGGTATTATTTTCATGGGCCCAAAAGCTATAGTTCCTCCAGCTCTCTATTTAGCGTTATTTATTCTAGGGTCAGTAGCGTTTCTTAACTTTTTTGGGTTGTTTTTGGTTGTTAGAGCAAAAGACTTTTGGAATACTTTTTCTAAGAAAGCAAAAATAATTGTTCTGATTCTTATGTTTCTTGCCTCGTCTCTAGTTTTCTTGGTGCTTTCTGTACCTGCAGTACAAAAAACAAAAATAGACGAGTTCTACGACAATTTGTCTTTTAGTATATGTAATGATACGTCTTTATATCCAACCAAAATCGAGAATTTGAGACTTGTTGATCGAAGATTAGCCTCCGATTTTGCGTTAACTTATCGGCTCCCAAAACTTGGGGATTATAAGCTAATGATAAATGACGAAGAGGCCAATATTGGCCTAATCAATGGAAAGCCTTCATGGGTGCTTCCAGTATACTACCAGTTTGCTTGGACACCAAAAATAAACAAGATTGTCGGATACTTATACATAAACTTGGATACACCTATTTTTGAAAGCATGAAGTTTGTAGAAAAAGAAATGAAATATGGGCCAAGTCTCTTTGGTTCTGCCAACATAAAATACTTGGTATACGGCCTTATTCCGGACGGGATTATAGGAGAATACTACCTAATAGACCCTAGCCCAGTAACTTCGAGCCCAGCATGGGTTATTCTTGTCGATAAAATTACTCCTTCAGGCGCGAGGCTCCCCTACAAAGTCCTTATAGTCGGAGCGCAAGGAGATTATAGGTTCTACAACTATAAAGATGCGGCGGGTATCGTTCCGCAAATAATGTCCTATAAAACCATTTGGAATATTCATCAGCTTGGCTATTACATGCGAAACTATGCGGAAGATTTATATGCGGATGGATTCTTATGGATCCCAGCATCGCAGGATAGTCAGGATCTACTATATGAGGAAGAATATTATAAGCCTCATCATTTCTTGATAAATGATGGTTATTGGTGGGGGAGAGATTTTTATCTATCTATTTCTACGAGTGGTGGAGAAACATCAATATGTGTCTGGACAGTGATAAATAGTACCATAATATTATGGGATCTAAGATTTTACAAAGGGATAACCCCTGAGACCAGAGGAGTTAATCCTCCCAGTAGGATAATAAGTAGCCTAATAGAAGTTGCCCAAGAAAGATTTGAATACAACGTCACGGTACGCTACCCAAAACTGTATAGGGTCGATATGCTGAACTCGTCATTTTTAATATGGCTAGCTCTTGTTGTGCAACAGACTGAAGGGGCGGATCGATTAGCTGGTGTTGTTTTTGTTGATGCATCAAATCCGCGGATAACTGGTTTTGTTCAATATCTCTATGGCGAAACTCAGAGTGTATTTAAAAGCAGAATGAAAGCGGCTATCGAGGCATCATATTTGGGGTGGACAACGGGAAATGAGACAACAACTCTTCAAACCGCAGTGGTAAACGGTACGTTGCTTGGTAAATCGGAGATAGGTTTTATAAACATAGAGAGCAGTTTTTATTATATCTACATACTCAAAGTATTGAATAATTCAGAAGCTGTGTATGTTGTGTTGCATCCGCTTAAAGTTGCATCGCTTCAGGATTATTATCGTGGTGCCCTAGCTAAAGAAGGCGAAGACATATATATAGAAGCGCGATGGGACATAGACCTGCAGCAATGGACAGCATACAAGGTAGAGATATGATAATAAAAAGAGGCATTTAATAAAGAGATTTTTTGTTTTTGTTATTATTCAAATTTGAAAGGCTATAAAAGTGAATAAGAAATATGCCGTGTCTCTATGTGTTCTTCTGGTAATATTAACAATATTACCAGTAGTTTCTGCCTCGCAAAATAATTTTATGCATAAAGAAGATACCGAGAAAAAAATGCTGACAAAACAGGATGCGAAAAGCTGGACTGTTATGGTATACCTAGATGGCGATAATAACTTGTATAAGTATGCTCTTGAAGATATGAATGAGATGGAGGACGGACTAACTAGCAATGCAGATATAAACATAATTGTGCTTCTTGATACAGAAGGTGCTGAGGGAACAAAAGTATACGAAATATCCCATGACTACAACACATCCCGCATTTCTTCAAGACCTATAAACATCCTCGGAGAGCAAAATATGGGAGACAAATATCTGCTTAGATGGTTTATAGATTTTGTTGTCGAAAATTACCCTGCTAATAATTATTGGCTAGACCTATGGAACCATGGCGGAAATTTCATTGGGGTCTGCTGGGATGACACCACAACGGAAACAAAAAACCATCTTAGCTTAGACGATATAGAGTGGGCCATAAAAAATTCGGAAATAGAATCCCACAAAGTTGATTTGCTCAGTATGGATGCATGTTTAATGGGGTCTATAGAGTGTGCTTATGAGCTAAAAGATGAATGCGATTATCTTGTTGTTTCGCCCGAAGTGGTTCCTGGAAATGGATTTCCCTATGATGACATAATTAGCTTTCTTGTAGATCATTATGATATTTCTCCCAGAGATCTAGGCTCGAAAATTGTCGATCTTTTTATAGATTCGTACCCACAAGATCGAAAAGAAACACTATCAGCATATGAAATGATTAATATTGCTCCTCTTATAGACGCCATTAATAATCTTGCGGAATCGTTTATGGACTTTATGAAGGGAGGAAGTACAAAACCAATAAATGAAGCTTGGTGGCTTGTAGACTATTACACTACTATAGAATGGATTGATCTTGGCCATTTTTGTGAACTAATAATGTCCATATTCGGATCTGGGCCCGTATATGATAATGCCTCTAATGTTTTGACTGCTCTGAATAGTTTTGTTTATTATGAAAGACATGCTAGTGGTCATCCAAATTGTCATGGTATAAGCATATCGTTTCCGGTCTTAGAATCTGCGATGAGGCCACAATATGCAGATTTAGATTTTAAGGCCGATACCGTATGGGATGAATTTCTTCATGACTACTATCAGAAGGGTGGGGGAGGAACCTTATCATATAAAACATTGTCTATTAAGGATTACGTTGGGGGAGACAATGATGGAATTCCGGAACCTGGAGAAACAAACGTTGAGCTAAATGTATCTCTATATAATGGTGGGTTAGTTGGATTATCGGGTCCTATAAACGCAACACTGAGTACTCACTCGCCCTACATTACGATAGTGACAGATACCGTTAATTATCCATCGAATTGCCCTTCAGGATATACTATTTATCCAGAAACGCCATTCATAATAAATATCAGTGAAACGACACCGAACGGCACAATAATATCATTTAACTTGGACATAAGGAGCCCTGTAGCTGAATATAGTGAGGGGTTCGTTATGTTTGTTGGTAGTACTTATGTTGTGCCGGGAAACTCGTTTGAAAATGCATCCAGAATTAGCATACCTATAACGATTACTGGTAATCTTCCTGGACCTGGACGCAATGGAGAGATTTATCTTTCTTTTGATTTTGAGAATGATAGTCCAATAGATTTAACGATTAATCTTACATATGACCCAACCGTAGATTTTGATATTGATATTTACGATGGTGACTTTCGCTTGATTGCTTCTGGGTTTTCTACTGAGCCTACTGAAATAGTATCGGCGTATTGTAGTGTTCCTGGAAAATACTATATTGTCATTTATCCATTCAATGCTTCTAAGTCCAATGGTTCTTTTATTATGACAATAACATATAGTCCCGCTTCGTTTAAGAGAGGAGAGTCTTTTAGGTATGCGATCACAATTAAAGGGGAGACAACAGTAGGATACCTTCCCGGCCCATCACCATTTGGTTCGATTTTCTACAAGATAAAGCTGTCTGGCGGCGTAGAATATACTTTTCATTTAACTGCGGGTAATGACACT
>JAUQYS020000206.1:0-2055 GCA_030587585.2 Candidatus Njordarchaeota archaeon | reverse complement strand
TAATTATTAATCCTATTGTCACCATCATTTTTCTAAAGCTTGTCTCAAAAATAAGCGATCAACACATCAAAACACACCAACATTCTCATAAAAAAATACAACAATGAATTCCCTGGATATTATCTGGCACCTCTTTGTAAATCAAATTAGATTTCTTCCCACTCATACAGTATTGATAACCATAAAAAGTCTTCTATTCCTGGAACCTTTTCCAGCTCTCTTACTATGAGCCTATAGCCTTTTCCTAGCGCTCTTATTTTTACTTTCGCAATATAATCATATATACCAGCAAGCGCAGACACAGATATTATTCCCTTTATTCGCGATATTTTCTTGAGTATTGCCTCTCCCTTCCCTTTTGAAGCTCTAATTAATATATATGATTTAACCTCACTAAGGGCTAGAACTGCTATCCCAAGAGATACCATTATCGTTCCTATAAACTTCACGAGCAATGTCCAATGGGAAGTAGCAAAAGGAACAAATACTCCTGGCACAAAGTAGCCAACTATTAGCGTGAATGGTATACCAAGAATAACTGTTATTGATGACGCAGCTTGAGTTATGCTCGCTCTCCCGATCCCAAGGGCCCGTATGTATGTCACCTTAGCAAAGAATGTTACTATCATCGACAAAGCAGTTATAAGGATAAGCTCTTCTGTCGCTTGGAGCATACCCACTATAGATCTCGGATCCATTATAGCCATCATTAACAGGAAAAACAATGTCGAAAGCGCAAGATTCCATAGTCTTATGTTTATTGAGTCTATCCTTCTTTTATTGATCTTTGTTGTCCTCAATTTTCTTTGAACAAGTATTTTTACTGTTGATCCACCATTTATAAGCGTCATCACAACAATAAAAGCAGGAACATCGAACTCTCCTGTTGGGGATATCGAAGAAAGAAGCGCACCAAAAACTATCATCGTTAATGACTGTGTCTCAACTAAGGTAGGGATGTCTTTCTCGAATACTACTTCTCCTAGAACGAGATATAATATTACTATCTGCATAAAGGGCAGAATTGCCGATGGATCCATAAGTGCAGCAATTATATAGAAATATCCTATTGTCGCAACAGCATTACCAAACGCCATTCCGACAAAATATTTTAGATGCTCCCTCCTTATCATCGCAATCCCATAGAAATTGGGATCAACATACCTGCCCAGAGGCCTTCCTCTTACCGGTATCAAGAAAAACAAGACTATAAAGAAGCTTACGATTGTCCCTATAACAAAATTAAGATTAGCATAAATCCAAATATCCTCAACATATACAGAAGCTATAGTATCAATAATAACGACAAGAGCACTTAATATAGAGGACAACAAACATAGAAAATAAAAAAGAACCCGCTTCCGCATACATTATCACACCTATTCTGAAGATACTTCTTTCTCCACAACATGCGTAGTTGTTCTCTCTATACCATTTATCTTATGAATTTTCTCCGTCACCTCAAATAGATCTTCCAAAGACTGTACCCTAACGCGAACAATAATATCAAATTCACCCGCCACAACCGCTATGTTTTCAATATTCTGAATTCTTTTAAGCTCCTCAACTACGTGCGCTATTTTTCCAACCTCAACATTAATCATAACAAATGCCCTAATCAAACAACATCACCAAGAGAAAAGAAAAAAATAAGAAAATTTATTTCCTACTTATTAACTTATGTTATTTCATCAGCACTTGCGCCAATTCGCTCATCTCAGCGGCCGTTACAGCTTCACTAAATTCTATGTGGAGATATAGATAAGAATACTTACTATGTATTGTTTCCGATTTTTTCTCTCCAGTCTCTACTATTTTTCTTTCTGGTATAACATTTCTTAGAACAATTATCATCGTGTTTTGTTGCTTTAAAGCTACATCAATTGCTTGTGGAGTTTTAAGGGATCTAACAGTGAATAATATTGTCCCCGCGATAATACACACCACCCCAAAGAGTACCAATAATAAACTCGACATAAAACCTATAATCAGCATTAATACTCCTAAAATAAACATTATTGTTGCTAGAACCTGAGGTATTGCTTGAGCTACTGG
>JAUQYS020000332.1:0-2521 GCA_030587585.2 Candidatus Njordarchaeota archaeon | reverse complement strand
TCTTCAACAAAAACAACGATAATAATAGCGATCTCGCCATTGACATTCAACCACATCTTCACCTATCTCTCTCGAAAATATCTCCATTTATGAGGCCTAAATCTTCTCTTCTTTGTCGGTTTCAGAGACTTTCTAATTTTTTCTAATAGCCATATATCTGAAAAGACAACGTAACGATAGAAAAATACTCTAAAAAATAAAGAAGATAAATCTTTCCTATTCTGTTTCTTCTTTTATTATTTTTAGCATTACTCCTGCCACTATTTTGATTATTGCTGATGCTAGGAGAAGATAGCCTCCTGTTTCGAATCCCCATCTCAGCCCCACATTTCCAAGCCCAGTTATTGTCGTAGAATATGATCCTTGAAACGGACTCGCCGCTATATGATCCACAATGTCTTTCGTTTCTGGCGGTAAATCTTGACCTATTATTGTTCCCAACATACTAACCATTGAGCTAATTCTCGATATAAATATTATGATCGCTGTCAGCATAACTAAGAAAACTATTCCCCCAATTATATATTTTGTTCCCAGCTTCTTCTTTGAATCAACTATGAATAAGTCAAATATGCTCAAACAAACACTCATCACCAGCAACATATAGAAGGGTATAGCAAAATTAAAGTATGGTGTCATCCCCTCTCCAGCCACCAAGAAGTTGACCTGTATTCCATTGAGCCCATCAATCACCAATACGTTTCCCTGAGCAGTAATTATGTCAGCCTCTATATCGATATATACGAAGTACCAAGTGTAAAATATCGCGAGAAAAGACAATACTAGTGCTACCAATCCCATGATAACGCCTATCGCTGCTTTGCCTTTAAACAAATCCAAGACCCTAGGCAATTCATTGTTACGCTTCTTTTTAATGAACGTTATCATCTTCTTGGCAAAAAGAGCAACGAATACAGCAACAAAAATCCAGAGCAGATTATATGTTATCCAGCTCAAAATAAACCAATTATTCGTAACCACAAACTGACCAGAAGCCCAAGAATACGGACCCGTCCACTTAGGCTCATTTTCTCCGTAGGCTGGGCCGGGCGGTCCAGCATAGCCAAGAGCCGCATCAGCAATATTTTTCCATGCACCCCATCGGCCCTCAAAATCTAGCCATGATTGGTTTGCTGGATGATTTCCCGATCCAAGTTCACCCATGACCTCTATTACGAGTTTCTCATGATTATATGGTAAGAATAATCCATCGTTTCCTACTTCGTCATTTTCTAGTCCTACTTTCCCTTGATAGGGCCTAAAATAGCTTGCATGAGATCCACGCGCCACATACACGTTGGGATGAGTGCCATCGGTTTTTTCTACATCGCCCCAAAATGCGTATTGTCCTGAGTGATGCTGCGAATATGCAACACCTATTGGATTCTTTGGTAAGTCTAGGAAAACAACAATCATTTCCCAGTCTCCCTCATGCTGGTTTAGTTCGTAGTCATTATAGGCATAGAAGAACCAGTATTGGACGCATATATGGTCTGAGTCTTTGTATACTCTTCCATAATATTTGTATCCTAACTCTAGAAGTTTAGATTTATAGTCGTTTAGGATATTGGTATAGTTTTCTAGGCTGTTAGCTAAGAAATACGTCTCATCGTACCCAGACAGAGAAGTAAGGTTTGGATTATCGTCGACCAATACTTTGTTTTCTCCTTCCCATCTATAAAGCTTAGAGTTATTAATATGATAGCCGCAGTCTACTGGGAAGAAGTTTTCTCCGGCCTTAAAATATAGGTTTGGAGCATATTTGAGAATAAGCTCTCTTTCTGTCTGGTCATCTATGCCGTCATTGTCACTATCAGCAGCTTTAACACTACGGATAGTAAAATTAGAGGATGTCGATACTATTAGAAAGGCAACCAAAATCAAAAACACCCAAAAACATTTCTTTGAGTGCTTCATCTTTTGGACCTTTTCGAGTAAGAGAATGAGAAACCAAAAATTTTACATATAAAAATATTGCAACTGATAATGATTAACATCATTCTTATAAAGATACCTAAAATGAAAAATGAATAAAGACCAAATAACCGCATGAAAAATCAGTACATGGAATTTTTCCTATTCATAGAACCCTTAACTACCCAAAAAAAAGAGAATTATTTTCTTTTCTTCAAAAATACAAAAACAATAGCAGCAACGATACATCCAACAGAAAGTATAGATAACATAATAATATTATATGTCCCAGTACCCAAAGTAGTACTAGGAGAAC
The DNA here is from genome assembly GCA_030587585.2 of Candidatus Njordarchaeota archaeon. Taxonomy (GTDB): domain Archaea; phylum Asgardarchaeota; class Njordarchaeia; order Njordarchaeales; family Panguiarchaeaceae; genus Panguiarchaeum. The sequence continues at coordinate 291 of JAUQYS020000332.1, read as the reverse complement.
TAAGCATTGGAAAATCATCAGGATCCAAAGGATCAGTATCATACTCAACTTCATCACCATCACTCCAACCATCATCATCACTATCCACATCCTTAGGATCAGTACCACAACTGTACTCATCCAAATTAGTCAAACCATCACCATCAAAATCGCTGGACGAATCATCAACCAACGGATCAAGACCATACTGAACCTCCCAACCATCAGGCATACCATCATCATCACTATCCACATCCTTAGGATCAGTACCACAACTGTACTCATCCAAATTAGTCAAACCATCACCATCAA
>JAUQYS020000302.1:0-1730 GCA_030587585.2 Candidatus Njordarchaeota archaeon | reverse complement strand
CAGCTACGATCTCCTCCCCATCATTCAAAATAACTCTCTCAACTTTTCTATCCCCAAGAATTTCTTTTACCGATGTATTAAAGTGAAACTTTACTCCTTTGGCTTCCAATTCTCTTCGAGCCATCTCGCCAAATTCTTTATCAAAGGAAAGAGACAAAGCCTCATCTAAAATCTCAACAATATGAATATCCTTACCCTCCACAAGATCATCAGCAAACTCTAAGCCAACAAATCCTGCACCAATTATCACAATTCTTTTTGCATTTTTTAGTCTCCTAAACATATCGACTAAATGCTCATATTCCTTATGTATAAGAATAACATTTTCTAGGTCTATACCAAGAATACTAAGCTTAACGGGACGCGACCCCGTGGCAATTATAAGTTTTTTATATTCAAAATCTGCCCCGCTCTCTGTTATGATCTTCTTTTGTTTTCTATCAATCTCCACTACCTCGTCAACAATAAGATCTGTATCTGTGTGAGAGTATACTCTATCGAATATTATGTTATTATCAACACTACCCAATGTTTCGACAATATATGGAACCCCACACGGAATAGGCTGTTTTTTTGTTCTTCTCACAACGAGAATTCGCATATTAGGACGCAAGGACTTGGCTGCTAATATAAAAGATAGACCAGCAGCCCCACCACCTATCACAATAACATCATACCTCATTATAAAACACCTAATATAACACAACATAGGCATAATAAATTAAGAAAAGAAAAAAATAAACCCGACCAAAAAAAACAAAAAAACAAAATGTTTTATTTATTTTTTTTACATTTTTCTATTACTTCATTGAGTGTGAAAAATTTGGATTGGAAAAAAGATTTTTCGCCTTCTTATACAATACTAAAAATTCAGCTCGAACCTGGAGAATCTATAGTAGCTGAGCCCGGAGCGATGGTACTTATGAAAGGAGACTTCGAAATAAAAACACAGGCCAAAGGCGGATTATTAAAAGCTATTGGGAGAGCATTAGTAGGCGGAGAATCCATCTTTATGAACACATATATCGCAAAAAAACCCTCAGAAATCTGGCTTTCTCCACCAATACCAGGAGACATCGAATATATCCCAATGAACGGCAACGAATACCATGTGCAGGATACATCCTATATCGCTCATCACGGAGAAATCGAAATAGGAACAAAATTTAAAGGATTCCGCGGGCTGTTGGGAGGAAGCGGTGTCTTTTGGCTAAAACTTGTGGGCCATGGTGGAGTTTGGGTTTGCGGATTCGGAGGAATTAACATCATAGAGCTAGATCCAGGAGAAGAAATTACTATTGATAACTTCCATGTCGTCGCAATAGAATCCACAGTAGACTGGAAAATCCAAATGATAAAGGGGGGACTAAAAACAAAAATATTCGGAGGAGAAGGACTCGTCATAAAAGCTGTAGGCCCAGGAAAAATATATACACAGTCCCGCTCGCTTGGACCTTTTGCTTCATTGCTTGCTAGGTTCATCACAAGTTAATGATTTTAGTTTCCTATTTTTTGAGAATACTTTTTACTACTTCTTGTTTTTTATGCTGATGAATTTATTATGCGATGGAATGCGGAACTTAGGCGAGAATCTAATGCTAACGTGTGCGGCTAATTTTTAAAGATATTTTAAAGTATATGTTCGTAATAATATGTCTGCTTATTTGAGGTGGTGTTTATGAAACGACTGTTATTAATAGCAATGATATTTATATATATTTTTTCTGGCG
>JAUQYS020000211.1:0-5267 GCA_030587585.2 Candidatus Njordarchaeota archaeon | reverse complement strand
GACGAACATACGCTTCTCAGGGGTGAGATGAAGATATATACAGAACTGGCCAAAAAAGCATTTGAAGAACACATATGTGCATTGTCTAGTTTGGATATAAGCGAGGCTGCTATAGGAGCAATAAAAATATCTAATAGCTTGATGAGTAAGATTTTGAGAATAGTAACGATAGAGCGAGGGCTTGATCCAAGAGAATTTATATTAGTTGCTTTTGGTGGGGCCGGTCCTATGCATGCATGTGCATTATCTGAGGAGCTTGGTGTAAAAAAGATTGTTATCCCCATATATCCAGGACTTTTTTCTGCTTTGGGACTGATAGTTACTGATTATAAGTATATGTGTATCAAACCGATATTAAAATCGACTAATAATATGAGCGTAGAGGAAATAAAAAATGTTTTTTTGTCTCTTAAGGAAAGCGTGGTAGATGAGCTGAAAAAGCTCAAATTTGGTGACGAGAAAATTGTTGTTAATTATTATTTGGAGGCAAGATATCTTGGCCAAGGATATGAGTTACTTGTAGCTATTCCTCCGGTCGATAGCCTAAGAAGTATTGAACAGGTAAATTTATTATTTGAGTCGATGCATGAACGTGTCTATGGATACACGATTGAAGATGCAGAAGTCGAAATTGTTAACGCTCGTGTAGAGGCTATCGGTATAATGGAGAAAATTGTACTTCCGGAAAAAAAGAAGCGAAACCATGGCGACATAAAGAATGCGGTTATATCCAAAAGAGAGGCATATTTTGATTCTCTCCAAGACTTTGTTCGTGTTGATATTTATGACTACAGAAAGCTATGTTTTGGTGACAGAATTATGGGTCCAGCAATAGTTGAGATGTATGATTCCACGGTTATTATTGAGGCGGGTTGGAATCTTTTTGTTGATATCTTTGGAAATATAATCTTAGAGAGAGATTGGTATGGTTGACATCATTACACGCGAAATAATTAATAATGCTTTAGAATATATTGCAGAAGAAATGGGTATAGTGCTTAGAAACTCTGCTTATTCTCCAAACATAAAGGAACGAATGGATCATAGCTGTGCTATTTTTGGAGCTGAGGGAGAGCTATTAGCACATGCTGAACATATTCCCGTTCATTTGGGTGCGATGCCTCTTGCCGTGAAAAGTGCAGTACGTTATATCGGAGATATTAATGATGGAGATATGATACTCCTTAACGATCCTTATTTGGGTGGAACACATTTACCTGATTTAACACTTATAGCCCCCATATACTATGGGGAAAAAATCGTTGGTTTTGTTGCAAATAGAGCACATCATAGTGATCTTGGCGGCAAAGTTCCGGGGTCTATGCCTGGAGATTCTGTGGAAATATTTGAGGAGGGACTAATAATCCCGCCGATAAAAATAGTAAAGAAGGGAAAGGTAGATAAAGAGATTCTGAGAATAATTCTTTCAAATGTAAGAACACCGCAAATACGCAAAGCCGATCTTTACGCGCAGATAGCTGCAAATAGGAGGGGAATAGGGAGGGTACTAAGCTTGATAAAAAAATTCGGGATAAGTACCTATAAGGAAGCTATACAAGAAATTCTGTCATATACAGAGAAACTAGCTAAATATGAGATTTCTAAACTTCCAGAAGGTATATATAAAGCCGAAGATTTTCTTGATGATGCAGGGCCAAAATATAATAAGCCTACAAGAATAGCGTTAACGCTAAGTATAAAAAAAGATACTATGACTTTTAATTTCACTAACTCAGATGATCAAGTTATAGGATCAATTAATGCTCCAAGAACCGTGACTATTTCGGCCGTGTATTTCGCATTTAAGTGCATAGTAGACCCAAGCATACCTTCTAATGAAGGTGCTTATAGACCATTAACAATAATAACAAGGCGAGGCTCAGTTGTTGATGCTGAGAGACCATATGCTGTCGCTGGTGGAAACGTTGAGACCTCACAGAGAATAGTAGATGTAATATTTAGGGCCTTAGCTCAGATTATACCAGAAAAAATACCAGCAGCATCTCAAGGAACAATGAATAACATTTCTTTTGGTAGTATGGACCCAAAAACAAAAAAACCTTTCGCATTCTATGAGACAATAGGCGGAGGATTTGGCGCAAGACCAAATAAAGATGGTGTCGATGGAGTACATTCTCACATGACTAACACAATGAATACTCCTGTGGAAGAAATAGAAAGAAAATATCCTATTCGCATAATAGAATACTCGCTTAGAGAGGATAGTTGTGGTGCTGGCAAATGGCGAGGAGGACTGGGAATAAGAAGAAAATATCTTGCTCTAGCCCCAATGAGAGTAGCACTTTTGGGAGAGCGCCATAGATTTGCTCCTTGGGGCCTGAATGGTGGTAAGAGTGGTGCAAGGGGGAGATATTATCTTATAAGAAAAGATAAAATAATAGTTTTGCATAGCAAGACGACAATAGATCTTACTCCAGGAGATATTCTTGTTATTGAAACTCCTGGGGGTGGTGGTTATGGAGATCCTGAGCAAAGAAATAAAGAAGATATTATCAGAGATTTGAAGGAGGAAAAAATAACCATGAGGTTTATAGAGAAAAATTTTAAATAGTCTCACCAAGAAGATTCTCGTCGATTAGGATATGATTAATGGATAGAAAACCTTCTTTATAGCAATCAAATGCCAGATAATCTTGCTTTTGTTAAATAATTTAGGTACGGTCTCATGAAGCGAAATAACACGCTTGGATCTTCAAATTCTAATAGCAAAATGTTAGCTTAAGCATGTAGCATGATGTCCTATGCAGGAACTATTCAACGGTGTATAATCAAATGGTGAATATAGCTGGGAAAATAGAAGACTTAAGTAGATGTTAAGTTTCTCTAGGGATCTGACGTGTATTTTTTTCTGTATCTTAGAAAGGGTATTTTAAAAAGATTTTCTATAATAACTAGAAATATAATTAGATATATTGCCTTATAAGGAAATTTTTATATGCATTTATAGAAAGATCATGCGGCATGGGGTGTATTCTATGAGAAGAGCCATAACAATAATAATTCTGATGATACTAATTGTGATGGTCCTCTCGAATACCATGGTTGTACAATATTCACAAATAAAGAGGATAAACCAGAAGTCACAGACGAAGATAAGAGATGTTTATGAGGAGAGACCCCCTATAGGAAAAGAAAAGTTACAGAAAGAGGTTGCTAATAGAGAGGGAAATTTAGGAGATAGAGGCATAGTACCTATGGAGATGAGAACACCAACATCATGGCATATACTCATAGATACGCCAGGCTACTATGAATTAACAGAGGACATAATAGACTGCGCTGAAGAATGTGGAATATATATAAACGCAAGCAATGTTGTTTTGGATGGAAAAGACCACATATTGGATGGAGTGTACAGTGGTCTGAGCATGTACGGGATATATGTGGAAAATGTCTCAAATGTAACAATAAAGAACATAACAATACAAGAATGGTCCTACTACGGAATTCTGTATCACTCTTCGAATGATAATACCATTGTGAATACTACACTACGGAGCAATAAGTGCGGGGTATATCTATGGGATGCCCTAAACAACACTATTGTGGACAATATTTTTATAAATAATGGCATAGTTGTGCTTTACTCATACGAGAATAACATTACTAGAAATACTTTAAATGGGAAACCTATAATCTACATGGAGGGAGAAGAAGATAAAAGTGTGGATGAGGAGGCTGGGCAAATAATATTAGTCCGATGCATAAACATAACAATAGAAGAACAAAGAATGGAATCAACAGATCTGTCTATAGAGCTATGGGAAACAAACCAAACGACAATAAGAAACACCACGCTACGGAATATCACAACTGGGATATTTTTATTTTCCTCAAATAACAATAGCATTAATAATAATTCGATATTAAATAATACGAATGGGATATATCTACAGTTCTCCAATAATAACAGTATCGTGAACAATACGATTTTACTAAATGGCACATATGGAATACGTATAGATTACTCAAGAAATAATAGTGTTATGCATAACATGGTGCAGAATAGTACGTATGGAATTTATCTATCTCAATCCATGAATAGTAGTATAGTATGGAATATAATACAGAACAATACATATGGGATCTACCTTCATCAATCCCCGAATAATACTGTGTATCTGAACAACTTCATAAACAATACCTACCAATTTGTACTGTTTGAGACCTATGTTTATAGATTCTATTCTCCAGAACCAATAACATATATCTATAGAGGTGACACATATACAAACTATACAGGAAACTATTGGAGTGACTACACGGGGGAGGATACAAACGGAGATGGAATAGGAGAAGAACCATATGCACCAGATCAATATCCACTTATGGGGAAGGTAATGATAATAAGCAGAGAAGTCATAATCGGCACTACACCACCAGATGTACGAATAATAAGGCCATGTAGCGGAGATTATTTAAATACATCATCGGTGACTGTCGAATGGAGCGCCATAGACCTGAACAACGATATAGACTACTCAGAAATCAGAATAGATTCTAAATCTTGGATCAATGTCGGCATAAACACAAACTACACATTCACAAATGTGAGCGATGGTAAACATACCGTCTGTGTCAGAGTATATGATCGAGATCAAAACTACGATGAAGAAAAAGTAACCTTCACGGTCGACACTCGACCACCTACGATTGCAATTTTATCCCCATCGAACGATTCTAAGCTTGGATCTAGTTCTGTCACAGTGGAATGGAATGCTAGCGACAACGGTTCTGGGATTTCCCATTTTATGCTCTACCTTGACGACATCCTCATTGCGGAAAATATTTCGGCTGATCAATTAAGCTATGAACTAAATGTTTCCGAGGGAGCTCATCAAGTAATCGTTGTTGCTATTGACCGTGCTGGAAATCGCGCAGAGAGCTGTGTGGACTTTGTCGTAGAGATACCAACAACGACTTCTCCAACAACTCCTGTGTCTACTATTGTTTTGTATCTGTCTGCGCTTGTTGCTGTAGCTGTTGTTGTGTCTATTGTCTTATTTGCTAAGAGAAGAAGTTAGTTTTTCTTTTTCTTTTTTTGGGTATTATGTATTAATTATCTCTAGTTTTTAATTGCAACATTTTTTACTTCATGTAGTTTCTGTCGCTGTATCTACTGATTCCAATAAACTAAACATATGTATCAATAGCTGACAGTATCAAATGATGGAAAATGTTTTGATAGCCTTAATTTAACATAAATATTAAAAAATCGGATATAATATTAATTCTTAATAGATAAT
>JAUQYS020000210.1:0-6435 GCA_030587585.2 Candidatus Njordarchaeota archaeon | reverse complement strand
TTTTCTCATCCACTTCCACGAGAAAAAATAATGGATTTTTTGGGCGATGTAGATGTCTTACTTGTAGTCGAAGAAATCGATCCTGTTATGGAAACTGAAATAAAGTCTTTAGCATACGACAAAAAATTGGAAGTAGAAATTCATGGTAAAGATTTACTTCCTAGAGCATTAGAGTTGTCTACAGATCTAGTGAAAAAAGCCATAGCAAAGATACTCAACATAGAAACTTCTGAATCTCCACCAACAAAAATAAATACTAAGCTCCCACGTAGACCCCCTGTTTTATGTCCAGGATGTCCACACAGAGCTACATATTATTCTATCAAGATGGCGCTTAGACGCGAAAAAATTGATCCAGCAAATGTGATATTTCCAACAGATATCGGGTGCTATACACTTGGAATAAATCCTCCTTTTAGTATGGGAGACATATTACTGTGTATGGGAAGCTCTGCTGGTACCTCCAACGGCCTATCCAAAACTACGACCCAACCAGTCATCGCTTTCATAGGTGACTCTACATTTTATCATGCTGGGATTCCACCATTGATAAACGCGGTATTCAATAAGCACAATTTTATACTTGTAGTCCTAGATAACACGATCACCGCAATGACAGGGTTCCAAGCTAATCCATCATCAGGCTTTACTGGTACTAGGGAACCAACAAAGGTAATACCAATAGAAAAAATCGGTAAGGCGATTGGCGTTGATCATGTTGAAGTCATTGATCCAGTTAGTGATGTTAATTCCGCTATTAAAAAATTCCAAGACGCAATAAAAGCATACAAATCGGGCAAATCTGTCCTAGTTGTTTCTCGCTCCCCATGCGCCTTGTTTAGTCTCAGAACGCGTGGCTTCACCGGAAAAGGTGGCAAATATAAAATAGATAAAGAAAAATGCATTAATTGCGGTCTATGCTACAAAGAGTTTAATTGCCCCGCCATATTCTACGACAAGGAAACCAAAAAACCATTCATACGAACTGATATATGTACCGGATGCGGCGTCTGTATGGATATATGCCCAGTCAAAGCAATCTCAAAAATTTCTGAATCAGAGTAATAGCTTATGTTCAGAAAATACCATTCTTTTTTTGGTTTTCCTAGAACAACACTCGATGGAATCGCTCGAAATACTATTGCAATAGTGGGTTCTACGGCTGTGTCCAAAAGCATACATCCAGACTATGGACAAAAACAAGCAACAAAAACCCTTAGAGCCCTCTCACTGGAATATGATACACATAACTTGTATATTTCCCAAGAATTGGAAAACTATGATATCGTTGACTTGGGGGATTTCCCAAAAAATATTATTGGAAGAATAATACAGAGCATATTTAACAACGATGCTAAAGCCTTAGTGATTGGGGGAGACCATACCACAACGTACTATTGTCTATCTAAAACCCCATTTAGAGATATAGCTATATTTGATGCTCATCTTGACGCTGAAGAATTAGACATTAAAAACTTTCACCACGGATCAGTCACAAGGCGCCTTATTACAGAAATACCGACACTAAATGTAAAAATAGTCGGTTTCAGAGGATATTCCACAATGAAAAAAGAGCTCGAGTTTCTCCAAAACAAAAAAAATGTTAAAATTCTTTCTTGGCCCATTCAAGACAACATCATTCAGAATATCATCCAACAAACCAATATGATCTCTATAGACCTTGATTTCTTTGATCCAACAAGCTTTTGGTCCGTTAGAGTACCAGAAGTATTTGGTGCTGATTTTTCATGGTTTGTCAACATTATTCACAGAACAGAAAAAACTTGTGCGAGATATATTGATATCGTAGAATATTGTCCAAAAATCGACAATGGTTACATTTGCGGAAAAAAATTGTTGCAGCTTATATTAGAAATACTTGCATTATTGGCTAGAAGCTAGACAAAATCTATATCTTCGGTTTTTCTACAACATATTTCTCTAATCCATGAGGTCTATCTATAGGTCTCCCACGCTTTACTCCTAAATATAATGCCAATATCTGTAATGGAAGAACATATAATACTGGGCTGATAGCTCTGGGAACTGTAGGTATTTTAATAACATACTTCGTGAATCTTTCAGGATATGGATCATCATCTGTTGTTACAATTAACATATCGACACGCTTAGATATCTCCTCAACAAGAGAATATGTATCTTCGCGCGCCTCAATATCTTGAGGCACAATAATTATTGCTGGATATCCAAACTCCAATAATGTTTTTGATCCATGTCTAAATTCCCCCGCGTCCATTCCTTCAGCATGTATTTGTGCTACTTCCTTTAATTTCAAGGCAACCTCTAAAGCTATTGGAAAACTCATACCTCTGCCCAAAACAAATACATCATTGGAGTTACGTATATGATCCGAGAAAATATCGGCCATTACTTTACTTTTTTCTAGTACAGCCTCAGCCATTCTTGGTAATTTGTTTAAACTTTCTCTCATATTTTTAATATTATCATTCTCTTCCGCTACCTTAAGTGCTAGTCTAAGAAACGTTACAAGCTGTGCCACAAAAGTCTTTGTGGCGGGCACAGCATTTTCTACTCCAGCAACGATTGGAATATAAACATTAGAAGCGAACATAAGTGGTGTTCCAAGCATATTTAACACACCAATAATTATAGCACCTCTCATTCTTGATTTTGAAACCGCTCGAAGAACATCACTAGTTTCTCCACTTTGAGAATTAGCAATAATAACATCCCCCGCTTTTACCTTGTTCAAAAAGAAATATATAAACTCTGTAGCATTCTGAGCAATCGGATATATACCAGAAAGGTCATTTAAAACATATGCCCCATATAGCACCGAATTATACGACGAACCAGAACCTATCATATATACTCTACGAGCATCCGCTATTAGCTTTGCTGCTATTCTGATATATTCCATATTATGCACAGTTTTCTGGAGCGTTAGTATGTTCGGGATCTCATGTATTTCGCGTTCCATATAATAGTCGAATCCCCCAGGTACGCGACTAACCTTCGTATTCTCGATTTTATGTATGTCACCATTTTTGACAATCTCATCAACTTTAAATGCTGATATCCTCAATACCCCATTTTTTATACCATAAACTTCCACCCTATCGGCCGAATATTTTGTTATTATATCATATTCCGAAGCGATTACCACACTTCTATCAGAAACGCCGAAGTATTCTTCTATACCCTTACTCAACAAATACAAGCAGAGGTCTTTAGTATCCAAAAACACTGCTGAGAATGTACCACCTATCTTTTTGTATACTTCTACTACTGCCTCATCAAAGCTATGACCTTTTATGAGAAAATCGCCTACTGCATGGGCCAAAATTTCCGAACATTCTTTCCCTACTAATACATGTCCACTTTTTATTAGATTCGTTCTTATACTTGAATGACCTAGCAAAGCTCCTCTCGCAACACAAATTAGCCTCTTATTACAATCAAAAAATGGGGGAACATTCGGAAGAGCCGGTCTTCCATATATCGCGTACCTACTAATACCCAAAACAAAATGCTTAACAGAATCAGTGAGCCCCTGGATGATATTTTCAAAGCTTAAAGACTTCTTCGTTTTCAATCTGTGACTCTCATCATAATATGCTATGCCAAATCCATCGCGACCATAATGACGTAAAATATCTAGTGCTTCTTTTATTTTTCCTGAAGCTATGCTATCAGCGGTTATACTAAAAAAACCTCCAATTCCGATCATTATCATCAACAGTAATTAATATCCGTCTAAAGATATCCTAGAGCTCTTAGTCTTTCCTTTACTTTTTCCTCCTCTTCTGGGGAATATACCTCCTCTGTTTCCTCCAAAGCACTTTCCAACACAAATTTTACAAACTCTTCTACAGACTTAAATTCTTCACTCTTCTTAACTTCCTGAACGATTTTATCATATAGAGATTTCGGTATTTTTATTTCTACATACTCCTCCATCATGCTCACCAGTTATGATATAGCTAATATATTTTAAAACTATAATTCCTCTTTCTTAAACGCCAGATTCATTGTGATTTACTATGTGCGGCATTGCGGGCGTGCTAAACAGAAAAAACAAAAATATTGTACCTGTCCTCATCAAGATGCTAAAAAATTTAGAATATCGTGGCTATGATTCTTGCGGTTTCGCTACTATAATCGGAAAAAATCTCATAATAAAAAAAGGAGTTGGAAAAATCGACGAGGTCGTTAAGACACAAAATATAATGAGTCTTGTATCAAACATCGGTATTGCTCATACTAGATGGGCTACTCATGGCAGCGTAACAAACGCAAACGCGCATCCTCACTTCGATTGCAAAAAATCTATCGCTGTCGTCCATAATGGAATAATCGAAAACTACGCCGAAATCCGAGAAGAATTGATATCTAAGGGTCATAAATTCTTATCCGAGACCGATACAGAAGTTATACCACACCTTATTGAACATTACTACAAAGAAACAAACGACATATTAGAAGCAATTAAAAATGCTGTAGGATCTATTAGAGGAACATATGCCTTCGCTCTTTTGACACTTTATGAACCAGATCGGCTTTTTTTTGCTAAGAATGGCCAACCGCTAATTCTAGGAGTAAACGCCGAGGAGGTTTATCTTGCCAGTGATATACCAGCCTTTTTGGAGTTTACACAAAAAGCTATTGTCCTTAGAGATGGAGATATAGGATACGTATCACACAATTCGCGATATATTACAAATATTCTTAACCCAGCTCTTCCTCCACCAAAAATTATAAAAGTACCATGGACACCAGAACAGGCTCAAAAGGGAGGATATGAACACTTTATGTTGAAGGAAATCTTTGAGCAGCCTGACGCCTTAAAGCGGACAATAATAATGGTATCCAAGCAGATTAATAATGCGGTGAAGTTATTAAAAAACGCAAATAACATATACCTAACAGCTGCGGGCACATCGTTCTATGCTTCACTTTATGGTCAATATCTATTCGCAAATTTTGGCATAAAAGCTACAGCTATCATTTCTTCAGAATTTATTTCCCTAACGAAGGAGATTATCGAACCAGGCGACGTTATTATTGCTATCTCACAATCTGGTGAAACCTTTGATACTCTGAACGCTGTTAGATTCGCAAAAAATAAAAACGCAAAAATAATAGGCATTGTCAACACGCTAGAAAGTAGTCTTATGAGAATAAGTCATATACCTATAGTAATGGGTGCTGGACCCGAAATCGGGGTCGCTGCTACAAAAACATTTTCATGCCAAGTAACAAGTCTTATACTCTTGGCTTCTGAATACATGAAAGCCTATAATTATGATACAAAAAACCTTGAGGACGATCTTAAACTTGTCCCGGATATAATAGGATCGTATCTTAAAGAAGCCAATTATACCGCAAAGAAGGTAGCCGAGATATTGAAGAACAAAAACCACGCTTTTTATCTAGGTCGTGGTCTAGGATATCCAATAGCACTAGAAGGAGCATTAAAACTTAAGGAAATAGCCTATATTCATGCTGAATCTTATCCAGCTGGAGAAAGCAAACACGGACCAATCGCGCTCGTAGAAAAGAATTTTCCAATAGTCGAGATAATATTACGCGACGAAAACTATGATCATATGATAACAAGTATTCAGGAAATGAAAGCCCGTGGCGGTTTCATTATTGCTGTCTATGACAAAAATGATAAAAAATTGGACTCTTTAGCTGACTTTAAAATCAGGGTTCCTAGCGTATCTATATATTTGTCTCCCCTAGTTTACGTTATACCATTACAGCTTATAGCTTATAATACCGCTGTTATTAAAGGATATAACCCTGACAAACCAAGAAACTTAGCCAAATCTGTAACTGTAGCATAAAGCGCTAAAAAAAATGCTATATAATATTCTTTGATTCTCTTTTTGGTATTTTTTCTACTAAATATCCTGCTAGAAGAGGTAACGTTATTGTCGCATCGCCCTCGACAACAATTTTTTTCGCTTTCTCAGATATTTTCCCCCAAGATATAGCCTCCTTAGGCCTAGCACCACTAAGCGATCCATCATGCTCAACTGCTGTTGTGAGATATACTGCGTATTTTAGCCCATTCCTAAATTGCGCCCACCATATCAGATGATGCTTCGATATTCCTCCACCAATAATCAAACCCCCCATCCTCATTGTGGACCACACTATATCCGAAAGTTCCTTCTCATCTCTAAGAACGTCTATAACAAAATCATGATCCTGCGAGAATAAAAACAGTTGAAAACCAAACGCACCGTCAGTAATTCCTGGAACGTATATCGGGATCCCTTTTTTCCAGGCCCACCAGATAATACTTCTTTCTCTGTTTTTGCTCTTATCTATGACTCTCTTCGCTAACTCCCATATGATCTCCCTAGTAGAAATTCGTCGTATATCGTTCTCCCATAGTTCATTAAGCAACTCTTTTGTTTTTTCTTCGATTATCAGACCATA
>JAUQYS020000182.1:0-5023 GCA_030587585.2 Candidatus Njordarchaeota archaeon | reverse complement strand
CCCTTTTCCATCACCTATGTGCCCGCTCCCCCTCCATGGGCTTCATCATCTTTGTGTTGTTTGGCTGATGAGGCTCTCCTCACTGGCCAGCCCGCAAGACCTCTGGAGAGCCTCCTGTGCGGGCCAATAATATATACTTAATTTCTTTTTTTGAATTTTGCGTTCCCACCACCCAGCCCCCCGCCCTCTCAGACCGCATTCATCCCCCAGATCGAATCTGGGGGCTTTCTGCGGTATTTTTGTAAAAAGATTAGTGGATGAGGGCTTTGAATTATAATTCTTTATTTTTTGTTGATATATGGTGATGTTTTGTGGAGTTTCTTTTTAGGGTTGGGATACGCAGTATTGGTTGGGATAAGGATGTTGATTTGGGTTGTGTTGGTCGTGTGTTTGTTTTGTTTGGTAGTGTTGAGGAGGCTAAGTTTTTGTTGTTTAAGACGTGGCTTTTGTATGTTTTGGAGAAAGCCAAAAATTCAGAAAAAGCACTATATTTTCTTCAGGCATTAGCCATATATTCCTCGCTGGCATACATAGTGTTCGTAGACAAGAACAAAAAGGAATTCATTTTTGGAAACCCAGAAGAAGTCGTGCAGTTCTACGAATCGGTCTTCGAGAAAATAGACAGCAAAAAATTTTAGATAATATATGGTGAAAAACATGATCGATGTATCCAAGCTGTCGGATGAAGATATAGACAAAATTCTTGAAGCCTTAGAGCGGAGAAAAAGACAGAAGAGAATCCAAAGGCAGCAAGCGATAAGAAGAAGAGAAGAGGAAATGATTTTGAGGTCGCCGATTGGCAGAGAATTAAAAAGAATTATTCAGAGAGCGCAGAGAGGGTCTATAGTTGATACGATTAATGACATTGCTACGATTCTTGGCTTGTTTGCATTAGATAGAGGCTGGATGCAGGGAACGAAAAGAATTGTTCAGAGAGTAGAAAAGAAGGACAGTGAAGAGGAGAGTTCTGGTTGGGGCTATTTATAAAAAATAATTTTTTTCGTTTTATTTATGGTGAGACATGATGAAAAATAGACAGATTCAGATTCAGAAGCCTAAAAATATTGAACTCAAACCAGTCGAGGAATTACCTGAAAAAAAGATTGATATTACTCCTCCGCCTTCTGCTCGCCCTCTTGGCGATTGATTCTTTTTTCTTTTTTTTCGTTAATGTATGGTGGTTCTGATGGATGAAAGACTAGAAATGTTATATAATTTATTGCAGCAAAAATCGAGGCGAGTTTATGGGTTCTTTAAGCAGAATGCACCAGAAAATGCGTTTGAGGTTTTTAGGCAGGCGAGACCAACATCCAAATATACACAATTTAAGATTGTAGGTAGAGGCGATGATATATATATTGTTTTGAGAACGAAGAAGACTGGGTATAGAGAATCCGAAAAAGAATATTTCGATTATCACGCAGTTTTTATTGTTGGTATAGATGATACTGAGCGATTTTTCTGTCATAGACTTCCGTGGAGAAACGATTTTGAGTATGATGATTTTCTCGAAACAATAACCTATGAGCGGATTCTTAGGTTTTTGGGGATCGATAGTCATATATATGATGTGAATGGACAATTGGAGTTCGGCAAGACTTATCGTGTTCAGGGAGATATTACTATCCGCCTAATGAAGATTGATTTTGCCTGGCTGCGAGAAAAAATAAGACAAGAATTACTGGAAAATAAACAGCGCAATTTGAAGCATGCAATATTGAAGTTTCTGGAGCGATGTATATTGCGGCAGGATACATACCCATATAGTTCATTCTTTGATATCGAGCAAGTTGTCAGAAAGATTCCTAGGCTCAGGAAGCATGAAAAAATTAAGAACATTTTTAGGACAATAACAATTACTCTACCAGAAAAATTTAGGAGAATAATTCTTCAGAATGTTATTGAGATAAGAGAAGAATTTATGGGCCGAGGCCGAACTATTCTTGGTCTATTGAATGTTTGTGCCCAGAAGATTACAAGCGAGATGGATATTGTTGTTACTGATGGGGAAATCAGGAGAGAAATCAAAAAATTGGCCGAGTTGGAGAGCCGCTACACAATAAGGATCGGGTCTCACTATGTGAAAACAATAGGAGTAGTATTGAGTGATATAAATACACCGGGAAAATACCGCTCAAAGGCCATATATAATATCTTATGGTGGGAATTAGCAAGACCAAGTCCATCGTGGGTGATTATCCTGCTTAGGCCGCAAGAGATTGCATTTCTTCATTCTGAGCATAAATCTACATTCGTGAAGGTTGATTTTGAGGAACAAGAAGAAATAGTTATCGCCGTTTTAGGAATTTTAGAGACACACAGAATGCAGGTAAGACGGAGATAAAAATATACTCTTTTTTTCGTTGATATATGGTGATCTAAATGGTTTCTGTCTATTGGGTGAAGTGGAGAGCATATAGGATACAAGATCTATGTCTGAGAGCGGAAGACTTGTTATCTAGGATGTGTGGGAAGTGCGAAAAAATAAGAAAGACTGGAACAAAAGACAAGGACTGTCTTGATTGTCCCGTAGAGAGGGCAATAGAAATACTTAAAGATATATACAGCAAAGCCACAGAACAGCTGGAAATATTGCGGCAGATCAAAAAGTAGGTGTGTCTGGTGTTTAGAATATTGTGTGGATTGGAGAACGGATAGTGGTGCAGAAGCGGAGAAGAAGTATTTAGCATTTTTTCGCTATTTTTTTATTTTGAAAAAAGTTTACTTTTGGTATACTAGTATACCTTTGGTTTACTTTGGTGAGGAAAATATGGCTAGGCTTATCAAGGTTACGGACGATATTTATTCTAGGCTTGCTGATCTTAAGGAAGTTTTTGGTGTCAGGTCTTTTTCGGCCGTAATAAGTATTCTTCTCAGCCATCTCGAAACATTCCTACCAATATCAGACAAGATAGACATGATCCTCAAACTTCTGCACTCTATGAGCGACACTCTGATCAGACAAGAAGTTACAATCCAAAATAGTATCCAAA
Source organism: Candidatus Njordarchaeota archaeon (assembly GCA_030587585.2). Taxonomy (GTDB): domain Archaea; phylum Asgardarchaeota; class Njordarchaeia; order Njordarchaeales; family Panguiarchaeaceae; genus Panguiarchaeum. Next base: position 2,030 of record JAUQYS020000182.1, on the reverse strand, counting down.
AACCAGAAAAAACAATAACAATACCACAGAAAAAACAAAGAATCCCGCCACTAACCATACGAAACCCCGAATTTGCTGTGGATAGCAAAAAAATACCAAAAAAAGCACTCGAAGAACTTATGGACACCGTTTCTTCCCTCGGCATAGACTACGAGGTCTACATATATGACGAACAAAAAAGAATCTACATAATAGTCTACGACCCATACAAATACACAGTCATACTCCAACAAAAAAACCAAAAAACACCACTCGAATCATTCATAAGAAAAACAATGTACATCCAACAAAACAACACCAGAATCGCAGCAGTACACCTACCACCAAAAACAAAAATACAATTCCACAACATCAAACAAAACAAAACAACAGCAGAATTCCAAGTATAACACACAACAAAAAAATCACCTAACATGGTGAAAAAAATGGGAATTTTGGCGATTCTGCGTTGGTTTTGTTTTATTAATATCGTCATCATAATTTACGCTTTGCTGTCGCTGGTCGGTATTTCGGTAGACATAACAATTCTCACCATTGTGCTCCTGTCAGTGTGGGACGCAGCAGCAAAGAAGAAGCAGAAGAAGAAAAAATAGTTATTGTTTTTTGCCAATTTTTTCGCTTAATATTGGTGAACATAATGGAGGTAAAAATTGAAATTCCTATTTATGGCCCTCGGTCGAGGGCAAAAATTCGTAGTACGACAGACAGATATATAATTGCAGAAGTACCATTGTGGATTGATATTAAATTCTTAGACAATAATGGTAAAACAAAAATATATGTAGGGATCTGGGACGAATACGTAGAAATAGATAAAGTACCAGAACCACTCAAGAAAGACATAATGGTAACTGTTGAAAAGATAATAGAAGAAAAAGAAAAAATCTATACGGTCAAAAGAACAATCAGCCCATAAAAAATTTTCGCCTAACGTGAGGTGAACCCAAATGGAGAAAAGGAAAAAGGAAATTGAGGAAATTGTTAAAAAAATTGAGGATGTGATAAGTCTTATTGAGTATGCTATCTCAAAATTGAGATTAGATCATGCATTCGAACCGTACTTCACTGTTCCAGAAGAATTTTACACTGTAATTTCTATGCTGTCTTCAATTGTCGAAAAACTTTTGTCTTGAATAATTGATTAAAAAATTTTCATCGGCCCGCATTTTATGTAGTTTTTATTGTTTTTCACTTTTTTCGCTAAATAATGGTGAGCAAAATGGAGGAAAGTTTAAGAAGAATTCTAAGAAAGTTATCTGAGTATCGATCAATTAAGATTGTTCAGATCGGAGTTGTGAAGTTTATGATTTTCGATCCTTATGATATTTACATTTGCTCTGTACAATTGACCGGCGCTGAGCTTGAAGCATTAAAGAAAGCATTAAAACAAATGGGGGTAAGAGTCAAAATCTCTTATTTTTAGCCCCCTTTTTTCATTTTCAGTCCCAAAGCCGAAAAAAACTATGTACCTACATACTTTCACCGGTCAGCCACCCAGACCGCCACGACACATATAATATAGCCTCAGAATCACCACCACACACCGTCTTGTATTGTTTTTTCGTTCTGCTCGGCGCCATTGGTGGTTCGGGTTGTTGGGAGGGTCTGGCTGTTGCTTTGTTGTGTGTTTTGGTTGGGCTGTTTTTTGTTTTTGTGTTGTTTTTTTTGGTGTTTTTTTTGAATGTCGTGCGGTTGTTTGTTTTTTTGTTTTGTTCGTTTTTTTGGTTTTGGTCGCTTTTTGGTGGGTTTTTAGATGGTTTGTTGGTGTTTTTTTGGTTTGGTTTTTTAGGATGGTTTTTCATTTCTGTTGCACTATATATTGTCGGGGTGTTTTTTTATTTGGTTTTGGCGTATATGTGCGGAAAAATTGTGGTTATTGCTATATATAGTGTTGGTTTGTCTTGTCTTGATTTTTAGCGAACAAGAATGGTATTGTTAATATTTTTCTGGGGGGTATATATCTGTTTTTTTTATTCTTTTTCTTTTTAAGTCTTTCGGCGGGGGTAATACAAGCGGAGGGTTTATTTTTA
>JAUQYS020000151.1:0-6648 GCA_030587585.2 Candidatus Njordarchaeota archaeon | reverse complement strand
TTCTTCGGTTAGATTAGGTTTTGGGGGGAAAGAAAATGTAATAGGGCCTCTTTTAAATTAATTTATATTTTATTTGAAATTTTACAATTATTTTTAGAATATTACAAAAAAAAGTGTAAAAAATGGATTCCGCATCATCCAATCCTCAAAATCTCTCAGGTATTCTTAATAATCTGGCAGAATCAATTAGTATGAAGGAAAAAATTTACTACATAAAAACAACAGCTGAGAATTTTCTTGAGGCCGCAAGAGTACTTAAAGAGCATGGTTTTATTCGTCTTTTAACTGTTTCAGCTGTTCATTGGATTGACCAAAAGCAATTTGAGGTATACTTTATTGCCAATGACCCAAAAAGACGAGAATACGTTAAGGTTTCAACATTAATTCCTCAGGATAACCCAAGAATTACCAGTCTTCGCGAGATCTGGCCAAATGCCTCGATGCATGAGCGAGAAACATGGGAGCTTTTTGGTATTTTTTTCGAAAATAATGATATGCTGGAACCATTGTTCTTAGAAGATTGGAAAGAAATACCACCGTTCAGAAAAGATTTTGATCTATATGAGTATGCCGAGAAGCAGTATGCGGAGGAGGAGAAACTATGAGCGCTATAGCGAAAATCTTAAAGCCAATAGTAGAAGTAATAAAAGATTTACGAAAAACGAACCAAAAAATAAATAGCGTTCCAATACTATAAATATATAAGAGATGCTATTCACATATAGTTTTTTGGTGTTTGCCGCAAAAAAGAGATTCAGATAAAAAATTTGAGAAAAGCTCATGCATAACAGCCTGCGTTTATTCGACGAGAGTCTCAATATCTAAGGTTTCAGTCAAGAAAATCTGGATGCACAGTATGCGTCCCTCGGACGCACTTTTCTGGCAACGCTTTGTTTTTTGTTGGGTATAGATCCTAACATTCGGTGCTTTGTCTGAGGAAAGCTAGACGCGTATTGCGCATCCCTGAACGCATGTGTATGGGTTTGTCTGGTGCGGATGAAGATTTAAATGAGAAAGGGCTGATTTTGGTGATGATTCTTTTTCTGTTTCCTTTAATACTTCTCGCTGTACGTGGGGTGATCTTATGTAGGAAAAACTAGATGCTATGGAACACCAAATGATTAGTCCAGCAGTTCGCTAATTGCGACTGTTTCAGTCAGTCGCTATACAAATAACTCCTGTATTAGCAATCTCCATGTTTATCGGTGCCTTGGTGTTTGGGGTACTGACAAGAATAGCTTTTGGTCTCTACCCAGCATGGAAAGCATCAAAACTCGAACCAGTATAAGTGTTACGATATGAATAGAAAAAAAGGTTGTCAATGAATATTCTTTATTTTTTTGGTCAAAGCTAGGGAAGATAATCTTTTATACAAAATTAAGCTTGTGCATAGATCTCTTTTTTTGTATTGGTGTTGGTTATGGAACCTTTTTGTGTTAAGTTGGTGTATAATAGATATTGTTGCCCGATCCGTGTCTTTTTATTAGACCTAATTGCTCTAGTTTTGATAAAATTCTTCTAGTTGTTCTCTCGCTAACCTTTAGATATTTTTGTAGGTCTTTTCTTTGTATTGCTTTTTTTGTTCTTATATACTCTAATGCCATGAGCTCTTTTTGTGAAAGTTCTTGTTCTTTTCTTAGCTCTACATAAAAGAAATTTCTCTCAGTTTTGAATTTCGGCGGAGGCAGTCCCTGTTTTTTGCATTCTTCAATCATTCTAAGTGTGCCTGTTCCCCATTTTTCGATGTATCCAGCGAGGTAGAAAATATTTGCGAGATTTGGGTTGCGCAATATTGATGGGTGTTCTCTATGTAGATCTTCTATGGTTAATGGTTCTGGTAGTCCTCCTGGATTGGTTATTGTGAGTTTATCGTCATAAATTTTGATGTATATGGGGGAATATATAGAATAATCTCTATGGATTAGGGCGTTGATTATAGCCTCTCTTAATGTTCCAAGAGGATATTCCCATATATCTATTCTTAGGCCTGTTTTTGTGTCAATCTTAAATGATTTTTTGATGTTCTTCATTATGAATTTTAGGGCATCTGTAACTTGTTGAAATAGGTTGCCATCAATTTCATCTTCGTCGATTATCGTTAGGTCGTCTTTGAATCTTCCTGCTTTTATGACTGCCCATGGAAAATATTTTTGTGGATTCTTCCCAAAGAGCATAATTGTTGCGGCTTTTATTTTTTGATCTTTAAGAAGCCCCAGCTTTACTAAGAGCTCTTTGGGGTCTATATCCATTTCAATTGGTGCTCTACCCGATTTTTTTACTTCTTCCTTAAAAATGCGTAATGTTTCTTCGTCTAATTCGAATTTGCTAAAGCTTTCTACGACTCTTTCGTCCCATGGTATTTGTTCTATAGTTTTTAGCAGTAAGTCTCTTAGCTCACTGGGTGGAAGTATTTTATTCGTGCGGCCAACGCGGATAAGAGCTCGCCCCCCATAAAAATAGGGCTTATTTGTCCCAGATGGAACATCGATTATTACTATGGTTTTGTCATTAACTTTTATAGTTGATATGCTTGGATATATTGGTGGTTCTATAGCATTGATAATATTATTTGCAAAATTTTCTAATGTACCTCGTCCGATTTCTACACCGACAATATCGTCATTATCACGCACTCCGACCAGTATTTTTCCACCGCTTTTGTTTGCAAAAGCAACAATAGTTTCCATGATTTCCTTTAGTTCTCCTAGTGATTCCTTGAACTCTATATCTTCGCTTTCTCCTTTTCTTATAGTTTCTATGATATGTAGCCGGTCATGGCCGGTCATGGCCGGTCACCTTAAAAAACCGAAAATACTAATAGATATAAAAATTAATAAAAGTGTCGAAAAAATTGAAACAGCAACAATGTATATTTTGGTCGTGAGGATATAACGGTCTTAAAAAGCCAAAATATTAGCAAAATTTTTTCTTGTTTGCATTTGACCATGAAATGTGAACATGAGGTTGTGTCTAGGCATTATGATCTTTTTGTGATTCTGATAGGATGGAATTATGGATAAGATGGCTTTTTGTTTTTGATTTTTATAATATAGTGCTTTAATAGTAAAGATAAGATCTTTTTGAGTGTTTCTTTCGCTGGCATATTTTTGTTTTCACTAATATAGATCGCTGGGATGTTTGCAGATTCGGATAATTTTTTGGCATATTTTTCTCCTATGTTATCGGGTATCTTCGTTATATTTCCATTTGAGTATCCTCCAAGAACGATTGGTTTAACACCAGCAATTTTCCAAAAGTATTTTATCCAGTCATATATGTTGATAAAAGTGTTGGTATCCGACTTATCGAACAGTATTATACCAATCTGAGCGTCCCTGATATATCTTTTATACATATCGCCTTTTTTGGGGAAGAGCCAAAATAGGAAGTCTATGGACACAGCTCCAAGTCTTGGGAGGTAGTAGAAATACCTTTTTATTCCGAGAAAAATATTTCCGTCTGGATATTTGGTGTAGCGTGTTTTTTCTCCAATGATCCGAGTAAGTGAGCTCATGATATCATTGGGGCCAAATACTGCTATTTTAATTTTTATCTTTTTGTAATTATTTTTGCATATTCTAAAAAATGTTCGATCAAAGACGGAGTCCAGTATGGGAGTATATGATTTCTCCAATTCATACAGTACTTCCTCATCGTATATATTTTCATGAACAACACCTAGGGAATATACTGTCTCTGCTAGTACTTGGGGGTCTCTGCTTTTTAGTAGGGATAACAATATTTTCTTTGCGGTCTTGTTGTAATTGTTCGTGAATATTAATCTTATTGCCCTAGCTATGGCTATGTCTACTAATTTATTTTTTCCTACAAATCGGCCTATCAAAAACGCAATTTCTCTCGAACTACTCTTTCTGAACATATATCCTAAAGCGATTATTGTTTGGGCTCTTAGCCTAGTATTTCCGCTCAGAAGGCAATTTAAGAATAGACAACGAATTTTGCTGTCGCGATAGTACGCATAAAAATTATTCATCTGAAATATTCCAACAGCGCGAATTATTATCTCAGCCACAGAGGGATTGATATCAGCAATCTTTCGATAATATCTATCGATAAGGGGCGCTGAGGACTCGAATATCATTGTTATTGTCTGTACAATAGCTCTCATTATGGCGTTGTTTTTTTGGTCAGCGAGCTTAAATAGGATCTCTGCGAGCTCGAAGCTCGATGTTCTTTCATAAATATAGCCTATCACTTTTATTATGTCAACAAGATCGCTGGTAGAGCTTTCTTTAAGGAAATGTAATATGTCTGATATAAACACAGTTTTATTGCCTTGCTTTCTGAATACAAAGCCGATTATTGATAATATTTCTTTTCTCAGCTCTGGAAATTCTCTATAAAGACTAATCAACGAGTAGAATGTTTCTCTTGATGGATTAAGGTATGCTATTCTGCATATAACGTTTATTATGTCGTCTCTTAATCTTGTAAATTTTAATAGAGGCTTCAAATACTCAAAACTAATACTATTGAACATCGCTAGTTTTTTATAGTGAGTATATGGTAAGTCTACTCTCATGCCCCAAGGCGACATATATTCGCTATATGTTCTTTCTCCAATACTTTTATATAATAATGCTATAGCATCAAGTACATCAGATTTTTCTCTATCTATGCTTGCTATGGTTGTTGAAGACAAATTCATCCCATTATATCCTAATATAACAACAACTTTTTTTAAACACTATCATTTTAATCATAAAAATAATCGCCCAAAAGACTCAAGATATTTGTTGTTTAGGATTTTATCCGTATTTATTTTTCCCGACATAGGCCAAGAATCAATATCTCTGCGCCTTACTTGAAGATTGCTCGTGTTTAGCGTATCTATACGAATAATAGACATAGGTACAAAGATGCTCGTTGTTTTATGTTCGTCATGGTAGGCAGTAGCATAATGTGGGCGAAGGACAACTATTGTTCGGTTAGTATCACCTATATCTTGTACACGGAACAAACTCCAAAGTTCAGGGTCTAAAGAATTTATCAAAACACCTATAATGTTTATACGATGATTTCCTAAGAGTATACGTACACGATTTTCATTTGCTTGGAGTATTCTAAGAATTTTTTTAGTAGGTTTAACTTGGTGGGGAATATAATCTTTAATGAGTTCAAAGTATCGTCCCAAGGCGTATTCTAGACCAATAGAGATATTCCCTGAAGAAAGATCGGTGATTCGCTCTGAGACATATCTAATTCTTTTTTTTATATCAGAAATACTATTTAGTATGTTGATGATCCCAGGATAAATTCTCCTAAATCTGTAAAGTAAAAGAGTTAAGAAGAATTCAGTCTCATTTCTGAAAACGTCGATAAATCTGAAAATAATATCTCCTTGGACTCTTACAGTTATTCCTGGAGCATATTTTTCGCTGGATATTTCCCAAGAATGATAATCAAATCCCAGCATTGATCTTATGTTTACCAGTGAGAGATCAATATTATCGATATCTACATTGGTTTCTGGAAGACGGTGGCAAAAGAAGTTATAGTTATCATCGAGACCAATAATAAATATGCTTGAAAGATCTTCTGGTCCTACCTTACTACAAATAACGATATATTCATCGTTTTTTGATATTATAGTCTTCCTGTGAAATGGAGCAGATTGTAGAAATGTCAAAAACTGGTTTGGTTGCGAATACAGCATGAATAGAGTAATAGCGTTTGGATCTTTACTTAGAAGCAAACGATATAAAAGGTCGAGCCTCTCTTCCGGAGATATGTTTAAAATCACTAAATCAACCTTACTAGCTCAATATTAAAAATTATCCTTAACATTATTTAATTGTTACTATTTTATTCGCAGTATTACTAAGTTGGCGAAAAAAGATTATTAACTATGATTTTCTGAATGGCTAAAAATTTCTTCATTGAAAGTGATCAAATTTTTAAAACTAAGAGAAATACTGATACATAGACCCAGAAAGGTCTAGACATCAATGAAAGTGTTTTTATAGTAGATATGGATCTTCCCTAAAGACTAAAAATATATAACTTTTCACAAATTTAGCATTTCTCATATTTTGTTAACTTTATATACTAAGTTAACATAATTTACGATATTGGTGAAGGATATGAACAAGAAAATATCTTTGCTAAAAAGAGTAGACAAAGATACTGATAGAATTCTGAATGAGATTCAAGCAATTTTCGAGGCTAGGGGCATTCGTATGAGTCATAAAGATACCATAAAATGGGCAGTAATGTTTGCAAGAACACGTATCCTCGAGTTCTTTAGATTTGTTAGGGGCAGTGGGAAGGATGGATTAAAAAGATTTGTTGAAAAAGTCGTTGAGGGCGGTGTAAAAAGCGATTCTGTTAAAGAGCATGATCTGGTGATATGATGTTTTTTTGTTGATTCGTGTGTTTTGATAGGAGCTAAGAGAGAAAAAGATAGATGGCATGACATAGCGAAGCCCATAGTGAGGCTCGTATCTGAGGGAAAAGTGGGCGTTGGTTATGTTATTGATTATGTCCTAGTCGAGGCTGTGAATTTTCTTTTGAGAAAGGATGGTCCTAGTGTTGCTGTGGATGCTCTAAGAGACCTACTAGATTCCAGATTTCTGAGGTTAATTGTGGTTGATGAAATAGGGATTATGGAATCTCTAGAGCTTATGC
>JAUQYS020000137.1:0-5034 GCA_030587585.2 Candidatus Njordarchaeota archaeon | reverse complement strand
TTATCTAATAGCTTCGCTACGTGGTTTCTATACAGTCTGCTGGAAATGAAAATTCTCCACAATATACCGCCACCAATAAGAATATATGCAACACTAGATACTATGAGTATCCTTCTAAATATCGATATTTTTTGAGCCATTTTAACGATTTCTTGAATACTATAATTAGAAAAATACCTAAAGCTCAATATTATGAGCACTATCATAATCAGGCTGACGGGCCCTATTTTTCCCCAAAGTATGGTAGTATTGCTGAAATATAGATAATCAATAAAAAGCGATGCTCCAAGACCAGCGAGAGCAAATACTGCAAAAATAATTCCCCACTGCATCAATGCTATTATCTCAGGTAGCCATATCAACGCCACAACGATAAGAGCATAGTTTACGGCAAAGTAATAATTATGAAAACTCACTGGTATTGCTGGAAAAAACTCCATTTTGGATAAAATAGCGAAAGAAACAAAAAACCTTACAAAGAACAATAATATAGACTTATGAATCTCTCGCTCGGAAAACATTACATTAAGTACGGTTTTCTCACTTTTAAGCATCGACTTAAACGCTAGCAAATTAAATATTATCCACGCGAGAGCTATTAAAAGAATCATAAGCTCAAATGGCGAAACAAGATACATCTCTATGAGTCCCAATCTGATCACCGTCTAAATGAGGTATTGTCAATGGATTACAGGAATGTTTGAATTGAGAAGATACTAAAAAATTTTTATAAAAGATTTCTGAGGAAATGAAAAAAAGTACTAATTTTGAACACGTTTTAATAATACGAAAGACATAATAAAACCAATGAGATAAAAGAAGCATCCAATGATTAGTATTATGTACATCATCGATAAGTCACGGCTTATATTTACTATTTCTGACATGATTCCGCCTATTATGTTTCCCAATGTTGACGATACAAAACCAACAATATTTCTTATTGCTTGTGCTTCCGATTCATATCCTTCTTGAGACAGATCAGTAGTTAATGCAATCAAGGCTAGATTAATTATGCCCCACAATGGTACTAACCAAAAAATAATGGCCGCGATATAGTCCCAAGAAAAAGCCATATAGGCCATAAATCCTATTCTGATTAGTAGGCTATAAAACAACATTTTTTCTTTGCTTATCTTATCACTAATGTTTCCAACGAAGTACGGCACTAGGAACCCAAGTATGCCAGCAAGCCCCGTTATTATACCATACATTGTTTTTGTTCCAACAATAATATAAAACTTTATGACAAACGCAAGAAAATATATTGATCCGCCCAAATTCAGTAGAGCCACAACAGCATATAGACAAAAAAGCTCAATTCTTCTACCCATGATCCTAAATGTCCAAGAATCTCTAAATGCACCTTTTATAATCGAGAATGAAGTATGCGCATGCGAAATCACATCAAAATAGCCTCCAGCAATAATAAGAAGCCCTATAAGATTTAGAATCATTGCTAACATAAAAATAAACTCGACCCCATAATAATCAGCCGTATATCCGGATACAAAACTTCCTATAGTCCATCCAATAGCATCAAAACTGAGATATACTCCCGTAGCTCTACCTGTTTTTTCTCTTGTAAGCGATGTTGTTATAGCTGCTACAAACGCCCCACCACCAACGGCCCAAGAAAATCCCACTGCCGAGGATGCTAATGCTAAATGAATAATTTTTATGTCGCCCGAAACGAAAAACCCATAAAAAAGAACGAATGCAAAAAAATTTATCAACAATTCTACTATTATAAATTTCTTTTTTCCAGTTCTATCCGCTAATATCCCAAAAAATCTTGAAAAAAGAAGCATAGGAATGCTTTGAGCAACATAAAATATAGCTATATCCGTTAATGAAAAACCAAGATCCCACATAATTAGCGGAATGATCGTCCAAAAAGTCGAATTACAAAAAGATGTAATTATTGCTGTCATGGAAAGACTTAATAAATTCCTATTAACCATGTAGGTCCCAGATATATTTATGAACCCAATTCTTTATCGGTCTTCTCGAAATTTAAAATAGAAATAATATCCTCCAAAAAACAAATAATTAACTGCCTTCTTCAAGAATTGTCTCAATTCTTTTCTCCGACATTTTTTTGAAAACATATGCAATAAGTAGACCCGTAACAAAACCACCTACATGCGCCGTATGTGCCACATAGTCAAAAAGCCCCAGTATCACCATCAGTGATTCATATATGGCATAAGTAATCGCAAACTTCCAAGCTGTAATAGTATACGTAACGTACCCGGAATATATCTTAAGTCTTCTTCTTGGAAAGAAAAAACTATATGCTGCTAGTGCCCCAAATAAAGCTCCAGATGCGCCAATACATGGAATATCGGCTAATCCTATATGAAATATCATGTCCAAGGCACACGATAATAATGCATGTATTAGACCAGCCCCAATACCACTAGCCAGATAGAACACAATAAACATATAATGTCCATATACATTTTCCAGATCATCACAAAAAACCCATGCAAAATACATGTTAGACAAAATATGAATAATACTCCCATGCAAGAACATGCTAGTTACTAAAGTATGCAGATTTTTCCCAGACATTATATCTGATGGCACCAAGGCATAATAAAGAACAATATCTGGGAAGACAAACTCAAAGATGAATATAACTACGTTTATTGCTATTATAGCCCACAGCACGTATGGTTTTATTCTTTCAATCTCCACTTCTTCCTCAATAAAAATTTGTATCACCTACCGCAAAAAACCAAAAAGGTATTTTTTTAAGGTGATGTATCTTCTTTCCAAAAAATAGAAACTACTGTTTGTATATGTTTGGATTAATAAACAACCTACAATGGCATATTCCTTCTTTTTGTAGTTCTTCTTTTGCTGGCTCACATGGACATATATGTTGCCTAATCTTTTGGGGGCGGCACGGACAGTAGGTATGCCCAAATTGAACCATATTTCTAAGTTCTCCCATTACTATAGTATCAACTATTTTTTGATTCGGATTAAACTCAACCCATTCTCCAAAAAATTTTTTTGCTGCTTTTAATAGAAGCTTCTTATATGTGTTTACAAACTCATCGCTTATCTCAACATCATCTATCTTTTTTGATCCAAACGAAAAAGCCATTGTGTATCACCAATAGTATTAGTATTTTAAGAAGATAAAAACTCTTCATAATCTTATAATATTCTTATCATGCTCCTTTTTCAATACTTTTCAAACATTTTAGATACGTATCATATATAGATTTAGCCGCCTTTAATACCATATTTTTTTCATATTCAGACAAATATTCCCAGAGCGAAGGACCTATTTTTTTCCCGATTTTCGTCGGTACAGAAACGTATACTGGCTCGGGAATCTCATCAAACTTGTGGCTTGTAGAAAAACATAATATTTTTCCAGTATTGAGAAAAATGCCTCTTATTATCTCCAAAAATGTTCCTACAGGTCCCCAAATCGTAGCTCCCTGAGCTTGTATTATTTCACTACTAATATTTTTCACATATTCTTCTATCATTTCTCTATTAATTGTCTTCCCTGTTTCTTGAAGATACAGATCTATTTCTTTGCCTCGAATACTAACTAGGCTCCATAATAATACGGCATCTTCTCCGTGTTCTCCACCAACATACGCTTCTATATTTGATATAGGTTCATTTAAAGTTTTTGAGAGAATCGTCTTGAATCTGGATGTCTCTAAGCTCGTTCCAGTACCAATGACCTTATCACTTCTTCCAATCAATCTGGAAACAAGAGTAGATAATGCATCAACAGGATTAGTAACGACAAGATACCATGCTTTTGGGTTATTGTCACGCACATCCTCAATAATTTGTTTGACGATCTTTGCATTTTTTTCAGCTAGTTCTCTGCGGCTCATATTGGGTTTTCTTACAGCTCCCGCTGTTATTATTATCATATCTGCTTCTTCTACTTCTCTGCTCGTTTCATAGGCATTGATTTTTTTGTCTATACCATAATGGGAAACCCCATGAAGAATATCTTCCCCCACCATTCTGGCTAAGCTGGGTATTATATCAACTAGTGTTATTTCTTCTACAAACGGTTCAAAAGATAATAAAAAGCCTAAGGATGATCCAAGTCTTCCAGCCCCTATAATAGCCACATGCTTACCCATTTTTTCACCCACATATTGAATAAAAAAGCAAAAATACTAGTATAAAGCACAAAAAATGACATAAAAACCATAAATACATAGTATCTGTATCTTATGATTCTTCTGCTATATCCTTAATAATTAGTCTTGGATTAGTACCATATTTACCTAAATAAAAAATGATTTCTGTTGCCAGTTCATTTGCGAGTCTAAGGATGTCTCCCGTAACAACAATATTTTTGCCTCCTGAAACTTCAACATCTATTTCTTCTGAGAGTACTATGTGGCGAAATTTTAGGGATATTAACAACATCATAAGCTCGGAGAATTGGCGCTCAGTTAGGCTGTCACCAAGCTTTTTATACTTATAGGGAAGCCCTCTAAAAATTATTTCCATAAATTCCGTCATCTATCGATCTCCAAACAAAAAGAAGCGACATGTATTTAAAAAAGGTAATGTTTTTATTTCGAACCAATAGAATATCAGAGCTTTTAACCCTCATCACTAATCAGAGCCCATACCTCATCATTAGACTAAAAACTTAAAAGAAAAAAAGACTATTTAAAGAATTCTATATCCTTTACCATGTATATGTTATGGCTTATCTTCCTCACTTTCTCTTATAACTTCTAGTGATCAGAGATTCTCTATCGATTTATTCTTCACTAGGCTCTTCTTCCGGTGTCTGTTGCTAATGTATATAGTGTAATGGTGTTTCTGTATGAACATCACTGTGCAAAGTGTGCCTGAAAACAGACACCGGTCATCGTTCCCCCATTCATAGGCTCGATCCCTCCAATTCATCGGGACCAAATCACAGCCTCAGGGGCTGGCCGAGAGCCCCAACGGCCAGAGCCGGCTCCGAGCACAAAAAACAAAGGTACACTGAATTCGCCGTACAACAGCACCCGGAGCCGGCTA
>JAUQYS020000038.1:0-6084 GCA_030587585.2 Candidatus Njordarchaeota archaeon | reverse complement strand
CAGCTTTCGGGGGAGAGATCGTTGGTGATAGAATAAGAGAACTAAGACTTTCAGAGATTCAGACAATTTTTATGAAGCTAAATCACAAAGGAGCCATTTTTTATGTGGTATTTATAATAGACATAAGAGATCATCCTGCAGCAGTTAAAAAAATTTTCCTTAAATTCTACAAAAAATATTACAATGAATTTGATGAGGTTCTTATGGGGGTCACGGCTTCGATTGCTTCGATAGAACGGCTAAGAACAGCTATGTCACAATTCTTAGTTTCATATGCAAGAAAGAGTAGGGCATTTGGAGCTAGAGATACGGTACATATGCTCTCAAGCTATGTTGTGTCTCTCATGGTAACTGGGCTGTTTGCAGTTATAGTATGGCTTTATAATCACCTCTATCATGTGATGGAGACAGATCCTATACGGATTGTAGCATTAGTGTTTTTTATGTTGTTCATTTTGCCGGCAGTACCTATAGGTTTCTTAACACAATTTAGAAAAAATGCAATAATTGTAGCTTATTTAAATAGCCTAAGCATAGTTGTAGGAGCCGCTTTTTTATGGCAAGATATGCTGCGCTCAAGTGCAGCGTCTATTCTTGGAGAACAACCAGAATCTGTTGTTATTTTGGGGGCTGCTGGTTTGGTAGGCATAATGCTTGGAACCGTATTGGCATTCTTATCTATGTTTATCGCATCATTCTTTGAGTATACACGCTTGACATCATTAAGGCCTCTTAGATTTGTACCAGAGGTTTCAGTAGCTGAGGAAGCGAAGCCTCAGGAAGCTGAAGGAGCACCTGAAGTTCAGGCACCGCCACAGATAGAGGAAGAACCACAAATGAAAAAAGAAGAGCAAAAGGAAGAGGGAGAAGAGGTTGGAGTCGAAGCTCCATCGATAGATATGGAGTCGTTAGACCTTGAGTAGTTTTTTTACTTTTTCTTATATTTGTTGGGTTAAAAATGGAGAAAAAAGTAAAGTTTGTCTGCAAAAAGTGTCCCGATTGTTGCATTTTTAGTAGTGAAGAAGAAACTCCCATAGTTTTTTATTGGGAAAAAGAACAATTAGAAAAAATCGCCAGTAAAAAAGAAAAATCTTTGCATTTTAAGAAATTATTAGTCGTATTTGATGGAGAAGATGAATTTGTTTATATCTATAGGTGGGCTATTTCTGGTAGATGCCCCTTCCTTAATGACAATCTGTGTATGATACATAAAGAAAAACCTATAGCATGTAAAATGTATCCTTTGGGAATCCAAATACCTGAAAATCGTTTGTATATATCTGGAAAATGCAGGTGGGTTCAAGAAAACAAAGATCAAATAAATGTGGAGGATCTTCACAACATTTTTTCCGAGTTTGAGTTGGCTCTAAAGGTAATGATCATGCTTAAAAATTTTTTTGATGAGGCGAAAAAGCGGGGATGGACTATAAAGGTAATAAGACCATAATATTCTTTTTGGGTGAGATTCGTTTTTAGATTTAAGAAACTTATACCGATAGAAAAAGCAGTATCATTACTTCTAGAAAACGTCACGCAAAAAAGTGAGATAGAATATGTAGAGGTAGATAAAGCGATTGATCGGGTAGTTGGGAAGAGCTTATATGCTAAAATAGATGTACCGAAATTTGATAGGGCGAGGCGCGATGGTTTTGCTGTTAGATTAGAGGACATATCTTTGGCTTCGGAAAGTAGGCCTATTGTCTTAAAAATATCTGGCTACTCAAAGACGGGTCATCCATACAGAAAGAGTATTGATCGTGGTGAGGCTGTGAGGATAGACACAGGGGCTGTTGTTCCACCCCGAGCAGAAGCCGTAGTTCCAATAGAGTATTGTTCAGAGGACGACAGCTATGTCAGGGTCTATAAGGCTGTATCACTTGGAGAAAACATTCAATGGGCTGGGAGCGATATTCGAAAGGGAGAGCTAATAATCCAAAAGGGAACATTGATTACATTGCGGCATGTTGGGGCGATGAGTGCGGTTGGTTATGTAAGAATACCAGTAATAAAAAAACCTAGGATTGCGTTATTTTCGATAGGTGACGAGCTCGTTAATATAGGCCAAACACTATCTCTGGGCAAGATCTATGACATAAACATTCATACGATAGCTAGCTATATAAAAAAATTGGGCTGTGAACCAGTATGTCTAGGAATAGCTAAAGACTCCAAAGAGGATATATTGCAAAAGATACAGGAGGGCATTAAGAAAAGTGATCTAATAATCTCGACGGGTGGGTCGTCTGTTGGGCAGTCGGACTTTATAAGATCAGTTGTTGAGGATTTGAATGCCAAAATACTATTTCATGGCGTGATGAGTAAACCGGGAAAACCAGTATTAGCTGCTAGGATAGGAAACAGGATATATATTGGTCTTCCAGGAAATCCGACATCAGCCATAATAAGCTATATGCTCTATGTAGAACCGATAGTGCGTAGGATGTTAGGCATAAAGATTATGCACAAAGAAAAAATTACTACGCGGCTATATAAAAGGGAATTTGGGGAAAAAGGGCGTAGAACGTATAAAACTGTTATAATAAAGCAATCGGAAAAAAATTATGTTTGTGAATTTTTGCCTGGTGCGTCGGAATCCATAACGACATTATCGAAGGCGGATGGATATTTTGTCATAAAAGAAGATGAGGATTTTATTGATGAGGGTACAATAGTTGATGTATATGTTTTTGATGGAGTTTTACAGCAGTCAGATATTATCGTTGTTGGCTTTTATAGTCCTTCAATATTGAGAATTTTAGTGGACTTCGCTGATAGAAAAGGATTAAGATTGAAATATGTTTCTAAGCGTAATAGTGGAGCTCTATTATCAATAGAGAACAATATCGCTGATATAGCTATTCTGACAAATTCTACAAATTATGATGTAGCTGTGAAATATGAAGTATCCATACTGGGCAAAGATAATAGCCCAAAAGTTTGCTCAGCATTTATGTCAATACCGAAGTATACTATTGAACATGTGGGGTCGCATCAATCTGCGATATTTAGGTATATTGAAGGATATGTAGAATCAATAGCCATCCCATCGGAGTTCATTCCGCTATACAATTTGAACAGATCAGAGGAAAAAGATAGATGGCTGACTAATCTCTATATAAAATTTAATCCAGGTTTTCCCTACAAGCAAGAAGTGCAAAAAGAAATATTGAGAAAATTTTTATCCGCAAAAGTGAAGATATAATGCAATGAGAATAAATATTTTTAATTCAATCTTCTTTTGGGGAGTATGATGTCTAGCAATAAGATACGAATAGGCATAATCGTATCCGAATTCAATTATGACATAACAAAAATGATGTTAGAAAAAGCTATTGATCATGCAAAATTTCTAGGAGTAGAAGTAGCAAAAATCGTCAAAGTGCCAGGGGTCTTTGACATGCCCCTATTTATCAAAAAGCTTCTAGAGGATGATGATATTGATGGTGTAGTCTGCATAGGAGCTGTTATAACGGGTGAGACAAAACATGATGAAATTGTTGCCCAACATGCATCGAGAAAAATGGTGGACCTAGCTGTTGAGTATGGCAAACCCGTTGCGCTGGGCGTGTCTGGTCCAGGCATGAGTAGAGATCAAGCACTAAGAAGAATAGAAGAATATGCTAGGAGGTCGGTAGAAGCTGTAGTTAAGATGATAAAAAGATTGAGGGAGATATCGAAATAGTTTTTTATTCGTCAAAATGTTTTTTTGGAGGTTCTCCATATTTTTTTATTAGGGCATCCTCGACATCTATATTGAGTAGATTTGCGACACTAACAGTCCAAGCTATAACATCGGCGATTTCTTCTTCGATATTTTTTTTGTCATTTTTCCTGATAGCCTTTGCCAATTCGCCCATTTCTTCCTGTAGCCAAAGCCATGTTCCGAATAGTCCGCGTTTTTTGTCTCTCTCAAAATATGCCTCGCGTATAAGGTCTTGGAATGCTTTAATTGTAAGTGGTTTTTTAATCATTTTGAACACAAATTTAACCAAAATATGTGAATAAAATTTCTAAATATATCTAGAAAAATGCTCGGGAGCTCTTTCCGACCTTAAAGATTGCTCCATCTGCTAATATACTCATCTTAAATTCTCTTCCCTCGATTTTGTCTTTTATATATCTAATGTAGCTAGGAGGCTCTAAAACAGTAACAAGTCCGTCCCCTATAACTTCGAATTCTCTTCTTTTCGAATCGTAAATTAGCCCTGTATCTTCAGAAATTCCGATCCCTACACAATCAGGAAATATACTTACCACATGAGAGAGACGCCATAGTCTGTTTCTCTCAATGAAATGAGTATCAACTATGACTCCGCCAACTAGACCAAGACCGTAATCCCATCTTACATCAGTTTTTTTGAGCCCATAATTTTCTGAGTCTAAAATACATATATCAGTTAGAGCCATGGCCCCAGCCGAGGTACCAGCGATGACTACATCATCATCAAGACGGTCAATTAATATATCATGAATTCTAGTTTTTCTGATAATCCGAATAATTTTTTCTTGGTCGCCTCCTGTAAAGAATATACATGTAGCATCTTTCAATAATTGTTGGTTTTTCCTACTATCCAAGTCTCTGCTACTCGATATCCAAGCAATATCCACACTTGCTGGGTCGAATTTTCTAAAAAATCTTCTGAAAAAACCTGCTGTGGAGTCTGGCTGTGAAGAAGCCGTAGGTACAATTACAATTCTAGAATCATAGTCGCCGGCAAGCTTTACTAGATTTCTAAATAATGGATTGTCCCTATCGTAGTGTTCGTTTCCGCCCATAAAAAATAGATATGCATAAGGCATTGTAATCCCATATAGATAGGAAAAGAATATATTATATCCTAATATAAGATCGTTAAATATATGTGTATGGGTATCGAAATTGAGAGCGAAGTATAATTCGCTTAAATACAGCCTTTACATAACAGATGTGGATGGAGTATTAGTAAATAGCTATTCTTGCCTTTTCGATGCATATAGCGAAGTTGCAAGAAAATTAGGTCTCAAAGAAAATTCTATTGACAAATTTGTTAACATAGCGATAAGAATGGAGGATTTAGCGGACGCTGAGGGTAACTATGATAGAAGCACATGGTGGCCCTCACTTTTTTCGCAATTTGGACTAAACATAAATAAAGATGCACTAATGGAAGCAATTTTGTACTTTTGGAGGCTCAGATCTATAAATAGCGAGGTGTTGCCATATGTCTACGATATACTTAAATTTTTAAAGCAATGTGGCTTGAGCCTTGTAATCCTTGCCGGTAATGATGGGGTAAAAGGATTAAAACAGAAGAGAATAGAGAATCTGGGGCTCGAAAGTTATTTTGATGATATACTTATTGTTGGGGACAATGTGGTTGATAGACAGACAGCAATCCGGTATTTATCGCAGAAATATGGCGTAGGATATAGTGAGATGATATTTGTTGATGATAAACCGGCCCCAATAAGGGAAGTCGAAAATTTTGATGGTATTTTAACTATTAGAGTAAAGTATAAAGGTCCATTGCGGCTTGCTTGGGAGGGTGAATGTGGGTCAGCATATGAGGTAGAAAGCACAGAGGAGCTCTATTTTTTGCTTAAAAAAATTTTAAATTGCGAATGATACAAATTTCTTTACTATTTCTAGGACAAGCTCTATGTCCTCACAATTAATGAATGTGATGCTGTCATGGCTTCTATTTGTGAGCGATCTTATGACAGCTTCGGCTTCGTCTAATATTACTGATATATTGTTATTGTTGACACCATATTTGATGAGATATTTTTTGACTAGATCCGCCATTTCTCCAGGCTTTTTTCCTCGTTTATTGCGATCCTCCTTCACGATGAATTTGTCAAAGTATTTTGCTAGCATCTCAGCGTTCTTTTTGATGAGAAAATCGGGTCTGTTTCCAGGAAAAGATATAACCGCAATTTTTTCAGAAAGCCCCTCTCTACATGCTAGTCGTGTCACGAATTTACCTATAAAATTAAGTGCCTTTGGATTATGAGCATAATCAACTAGAACATATCCATCTCTGATCTTCATTAAGTTGCATCTACCAGGATTCATTGATGGCGTCGGAGCAAAGGATAGAAGAC
>JAUQYS020000024.1:0-6612 GCA_030587585.2 Candidatus Njordarchaeota archaeon | reverse complement strand
CTCGCCCTGGTGGGCGAGCTGGGGTTTACTGTTACCGGTGGGATGTTGGTCGGCTATGGGATCGGATACGGGATCGACGTTTTGGCCAGTACGAGGAATATCATAGAGTATCAATAACAAATGAAACCATAAATGATTTAGTATGTGCTGGAAGTGGATCCATGATATCTATCCCAGAAATTGGTGCTGAGATATATATAAAAACATTTGACGCTTCTCACATAACAACAATAGAGGGAATACTTCTCGAGATCTTGGAAGCAACAAGAAGTTTATTGGCGACAACCGAAAACCCAGATAGGGCAAGAGAGGTAATAAGAATATTAGAGAATGAAATAAAAAATCCAACAGGAAGACTAACCCTAATAATCAATGATTCGCTAAAGCATAGCGCAATAATACCACATAAATACTGGGTACAGAGAATAGAAAAACAACATAGAATCGATAACAGAACTGCAAAAAGAATCGGCTCTCTAATAATAAAAAAAATTGAAAACATATCCTAAAGATACTTGACTAAACTGACCTTATAACTTGTCTTCTAAGTTTTTCCGCATGAATAGAATCCACAATTATAGCTACTAGCGTAAATAGAACTAACAAGCCTAGAATCCATACCCCATAATCCACTATCATGTTTGTTATTTGTCCAGAACTTATCGTCCAAGATGCCAAAAAGAACGCCAATGTCACAAGCAGGGATTTATAAAATACGCGAGAAATATCAGACCTCTCGGCCAAAACATCTTTAACGAAAGTACTCCACGACCTCTTAGCACTTCCAATAAACTTTGTTAATTGAACCGAATCCTCCCTAGATAAACCTGAGGAAATACGCCCAATCAAATCTTCAATACGCTCAATAGCTACTTTATGTTCACTAACCATCATTAAAACTTTTTTTCGCACCCAACCAGAAACATAAAATATTATTGTTATTATGATGAACAATAATGCCGAGACAAGAGCTGAGGATTGTATCGCCACACTTTGGGTTTGATAAGCACTATATAAGATATATCCTAACGATATCCAAACAAGAAATATCGAGACAAACATTCTTATGACATAAACCAAAATTTTGCTAAGTACAAAAAGAACAATAAATGAGAGAACATATGCAATGATTAATACAACTAGTGCCATTGCCATGGCTCCTTCTATGAACTCTGGAAGCAAAAGACCCCCACTTACCATTATAAGAATTATGGCGACGATTGCTTCGGCAAGAATAGATACGATCGCAAATATATATGCAGCTCCTACCGTCTGAAGTCTTGTACTCATTTTTCTCAGCGTGGTACTACTAGCATGAGCCATTCTTGATCCCAATTATAAGCATTGTTTCAATATAAAAATTAGTATAAAAGGTGACTTAAAATAATATGGAACATTCTGGTAATCGACTCTTCTGGAACTCTAGTATATTCTTGGTTTCACCCTAATGCCCCAAAAGAGCTTATCAAAAAATATGAGCCCACTATGATTGCTGGTTTTATAAGCGCCATCATAAATTTCGGACATGAAGTCATCGCGCAGCCCCAGCGTGTGGATTTCGGTGATATTGCTATGAGCTTCTTTTCAGTAAAAATTAGAGAAAAAGTTTTTTGGTTCGCAATACTGTCCGATGTCTCCGATCCGCGATATGCTACAATTAATTTCTTAAAAAAGTTCGTAAAAGAAGCGGAAGATCTTCTTCTAGAGATAAGTGCTGTTGAGGGATTCACAATACTATCGAAAGATGTGGAGGAAAATCTTAATGGCATAACGGAAAAAATAATAAAGCGTTCTACTCGGTTACTACCCGAAATTAGATCGGACGACAAAAAAGTTCTCCCATTTTCAATTCTTACCACACTCATCGCGGGAATGTTCATAGATGTTCTATTTTATAGCATCTATTCTAGTATTCCCTCATCCGCCGTCCCTTTGTTAACTACAGCTTTGCTCGCAGAGTATGGACTTATAGGCCTCATAGCTGGATGGCTCAGCTGCAGAAGAATTGCTGGCGGGATAACGGCATTTATTGTATCCTTACTAATACCGCTCATGTTTATACCTGATATTATTCAAATAGTTATAATTGCTAGTTCCCTTGGTGTCTGGAGTGCTATCATTGGCGCCTTAATAGGATCATTTTTCAACACTAGAACCCTCACTGTTCTTCGTTATCATTAGCTTTTTTATTCTCTCGTACATTGACATTATCCATTTTTCTCTATCAGTCATCGTCAGTATATCGCTGAGTGCTGCTAACACTATATTTTGTGCAAATGGGCTCAGGATTTTTATTGGTTTATTATTGGCAATAATAATCCTAATTGTACCTGCTTTCATTTTTTCAAAAACTTCAACAGCGTGTGGAACATCCATATAATCGTTTAGTACTTCTCGATAAGTTTCCTCAATAATCGGAAAATCATCAGGAAGCATCTCCACAAGAGTACTAGCCTTAATTCGTTGTTTTTTAATTGAGATCTCTGATCCCTTATAGCGCTTCAGTATCATAAATGAACGATTAGCAACATGCCTAAACCTATTTACGAACAACTCGGTGTTTCTCACGGCTTTCTTGAGAACATCTATGAAGTCTTGCTGAAGAGCACACTTAATAATATCTCTTGGATCTGGATCAACCCATCTTGGAAAAATTAAATCGAAACCATTATCGGTTATCCCTATTCCAACGCCACATGAATATTTCTCCGAGGCCACCCAAGCAAAAAATCTTGATAATGCATCGCACGTTCTACGACCATAAGCAGCGTGAAATATCATATGTCTCCGCTGATATTCATCGACCCACATCTCCAAAACCACTGTTTTGTTATTTGGCACAATACCCAGAACGTCTATCTGCTCTTTGAAATACCTTATGACATTGCTGATAGTATTGTCGTCAGCATTAAACCGTTCCTTGAGCCATTTTTTAGCTTGTTCAATATTATTCTTCTTGATAAATCTTTCTATATTGCTCCTAAATTTGCCGATCTCCCATGACAAATCAAAGGATCTAGGTAGCTGTTCCCCAACCCATGAAGGAACTGTCGGGTTTTCTTCCTTTGCTTCCTCCACTATCACTCTGTCATTTTTTATCGAAAGAACCTTATATTTTTTACCTGCCAAAACAAAAATGTCTCCAATTATTAGTCTCTCCACAAATGGTTCTGATAGATTTCCAACCCATACTTTACGGCTACCTTTTTTTAGATATACCTTATAATCTGCCTCATCAGGAATTGCTCCTTGGTTTAGGTAATAGATCATCCTAGCCATTCTTTTTCTTCCAAAAATTCCCTCCTTCTCATCGAACCATAATTTACGATACACTTTCTGGTATTCCAGATCGACATACTTACCCGCAAGATACTCTAGTATCGCCATAAATTGTTCAAATTTTATCTCATGAAAATTATATGACCTCCTAATTACTCTATAGGCTTCGTTCACATCCCACTTTTTTTCTATGCTCATAGCCACCAAATGTTGTGCAAGAATATCAAGACAATTTTGCGGTATAGTAATCTTGTCTAGCTTCCCATCATATGCACATTTGGATAAAACTATTAATTCTACGAGATCGTCTTCATCCAAGGCAATGAATCTACCTCTGGATGTTCTATGTATAGCGTGTCCAGCTCGGCCTATACGCTGTAATCCCTTTATCACAGATCTTGGAGACCCAACTTGGACCACCATATCTATGTAACCGATGTCGATCCCCAGCTCTAAGGATGTAGAAGTGACTACGGCCTTAAGTTTCCCGGTCTTTAATCCATCTTCAACACTTAGCCTGATTTCTCGACCTAAAGAAGAGTGATGAACACCAATCCTATTCGCAAGTCTTTTTCCAAGCTCTTTTTTCAGTTTATACGCAACAGCTTCGGCCCCGGCCCGAGTATTAGTAAAAATCAACGTTGTTCTATATTTCTTTATAACACCTTTAAGATAATCATACATCCGTTTTGATGCGCGCTCTCTAAATCTTAAATCATTGATAGGACAGACAACCTTAAGATCCAGCTTTTTTATTCCGAGTACCTGAACTATATCGCACTGCCTAGGCCTTCCATCATCATCAAAGCCAACCAGCCATTTTGCTATTTCTTTTACCGGGGCCTGCGTTGCTGATAGACCTATCCTCACAAAATTGCCAGCAAAATGCTGTAATCGCTCTAACGAGAGAGATAAATGCACACCTCTTTTATTATCCGAAAGCTCATGAACCTCATCAACAATTACCCAATCGACATCATATAGCTTATACCTAAATTTCGGAGCTATAAGCATATTCGCTAAGCTCTCTGGAGTAGTTATAAGAATATGAGGAGGTTTCTTTAGCATCCTAGCTCTCTGGGACTGAGACGTATCCCCATGTCTTACAAAAACTCTGATTTCGGGGAGATCGTATTCCATCTCTCTCGCAACCCTAGTTATTCCCTCCAAGGGCAATTGAAGATTTTTTCTGATGTCATTACTTAGCGCTCGTAGGGGCGATATATACACGCAATAAACTTTATCCTCTATTTTTCCTTTTTCTCCCAACGCAAATAATTCGTCTAATATTCCTAAGAATGCAGCTAATGTTTTCCCAGAGCCAGTGGGTGAAAAAATAAGCACATTTCTGCGCGCTTTTATGAGTGGTATGGCATAACGCTGAGGTTCTAAAAATCGCTTAAAAGTGTTCTTAAACCACGTTGCGGTATATGGTCTAAGAATGGAAAACACTTCCTTGTTACTAGGCGGCCTTTTCCTAATTGTCCTTATTCTAGTCTCTCTCTTTTTGCCCAACCATTTTCGCCTTTGGATTTCTGATAGGCTATACATAATAAGTCTAATGTGGATCTCTCAAGATAACATAATGTGTTGTCATCATTTAATATCCTTAATCATTGTCTAGGTTATATAATCTCAACATCAATACAAACAAATAGCGATAGTATACGTGAATTTCCTATGCTTAAGATCTACATTGTTACGACTGGATGCTCAATAAATCGGGCGCTTGGAGAGATACTAAAACAAAAAATCTCAGATATTTTTGATCTCGTAGAAAGCCCAGCTTATGCAGATATAGTTATTCTAAATCTTTGCGCTGTAAAAAAACCAACAGAAGACCGTGGAATAGCCATCGCTAAGAAACTCTTAGACCGAGGAAAGAAAATAATAATCACGGGATGCCTTGCGGAAAGCTCAACAAAAAGAATAATTAGACAGCTACCAAACGCAAACATCGTAGGAATCGAACACATGCTGACCTCAGATCTTTTACATATAGTAAATCGCATATTCAGAGGCCAAAAGCTCATAAAAACCGGGATGCCCTCAACAATAGCATATCCATCAGAACGAATTCTAGAAAACAGGCTAATAGGAATAGTACCAATAGCATTTGGATGTATCAATAATTGTACGTACTGTATAGATAGAGCTATTTGGGGCCTGATTAAGAGCATTCCAATCGACAATATCATAAGAGAAGTTAGGAGGTTAATACGTTTGGGAGTAAAGGAGATAAGATTAACAGCGCACGACACTGCGGCGTATGGTATTGACAAAAATTATACCTTGGTGAACCTGCTAGAAAAAATACTGGAGATCGATGGACACTATAGAATTAGAATCGGGATGGCTTCGCCAAATACGTTTAGAAAAATATCCGACGAGATCTTAGACCTAATACGAAACGAAGAAAGGATATACAACTTTGTTCACATTCCCTTGCAATCTGGCTCAAATAGAATACTAGAACTAATGAACAGACCATATACTGTAGAAGAATATGTAGATCTATTCAAAAAAGCACGAAAAAAACTAGGTCAGGATTCCACTATCGCAACCGATATAATAACAGCATTCCCAACAGAAACAGAAGACGACCACCAACAAACCATAAAAATTTTAACCGAGCTAAAACCCGACTTTACAAATATTTCCAGATATGGAGACCGCCCCGGACGTCCAGCAACACAATTAAGACCAAAAATACATAGCAAAATCGCAAAACGCCGAACAAAAGAAATCTTTGAGATAGTCAAAAAAATATCCTACGAAAGAAACAAACGGTACTTAGGTCAAAGACTCCTCACGTTGTTCCTAGATAAAAAAGACCGATACACTGGCAGAACAAATAGCAACAGATTATTCTACACAGAAGATCCAGTAGAACTAGGAACCTTCAAATACGTAAAAATCGAATACATAACATGGAAATCACTCTACGGCCACATAGACTAGCGAAAAAGAAATAATCTCTTACAGATATCATCGAGTAGCAAAGCAACCCTCAAGCTTTAATGATCTGCTAGATTTTATTTATTTTATGCTTTTGACTTTTTTATTTGTGCTTTTATGGATCCAGACATCATCCTCCATATCTAATATTATCCGCATATATTTAAGTAGTTCATACGGAATCAAACCTATATCTAATTCATCCTCAGAGATTAGAAGACAATTATCCACACATACGACGGGCGTCTCATTTTGGTCTAAAAGACATACCCTATATGTATTTACCGTATCCACATATTTTCCTTCAGCGTACTGATGTAGTTCCGCGCCGAGCTTTTTTTCGGCTAAGCTCTTGGGATCCAGACATACAATATC
>JAUQYS020000390.1:0-2830 GCA_030587585.2 Candidatus Njordarchaeota archaeon | reverse complement strand
ATATCTCCCATAATATGGCGATGTCCCAGTTTTCTTCGTAGTGGGTTTAAATATCTTTATCTCTCTCTTAAATCGCCTTGGGAGATACGATACTGCAAACAAAATAAACGTTATAGGCAAAAGAGGAGCTATTATCCAATATCTAATGAATGATGCTATGATTTTCATGGGTATAGTTACACCAAAAAGTGGATTATCTGGAGTCAGAGCTTTTCTTGATTCATCAAAAACTATTAAGTTTGAGCCTGTTGGCTCGGCCAGCCATTCGAAAATATCAACTATAAATTCCTCATTATCAAAACCTTTTGTTTTAGCAATGTCTAAGACATCATTTGTGAATATGTCTGGGTCACCTATAAGCATCATTCGCCCGCCTCCTGGAATTTCGAAAGCTAATGCAATGGAAAACGGTATGCCGCCCCATTCATTTGGATCTGGTGTTGCTTTACCATCTATCGCGCTTTTTAAATTCGTTTCTAACCAACTAAAGGGTGTTGTAACCATAAAACCTATATTTGATGGCAAGGGCATTATAACTCTCTTTACCGTATTGTTGTTCTTGAATTTTAGAGTCATGTCTAGCATAAGAGCTGAAGCAAATTTGGCAAGAACAGAACGTATATTGTGTTTAAGTACTCCTCCATAATCATTAAAATTTTTTATGGTTATGTATGCTGGGTTCTTCCAGTATGCACCGGCATCAAGCACAACGGCGGTTGTATTGAATATTATGGATGCATCCGTTATTGATGTATCTGGGCCTAAATCGCCTCCTAATATAGATCTTACTAAATCTGTTGGACTAATCATATCGTATATTGCTCTTAATAACGAGTTTATCCTGCCAAAGTCATCTACTAGGAGAATACTTGATCCATTTTGAAGAATAGATAAAATAGTAAAAGCCGCTTGTGTATCATAAGTCAAAGAAGGTCCTATAATAGTATAGACCATATTCCTTTTGATACTTATAATTGCTTCCGGATCAGTCACAATTATTTTTGTCTCGAATCCTTGAGTCTCTAAGATATTTTTAAGATCGGATAGCCCGTTTTTTGCTCCAGAGGTAACAGAGTATGGTGTTAAGGACAAACCTCTATACTGGGAGAGCAAAGAAAGACTAAGAGATAACACTATCAAAAAAGTAAATGCAACGAGCAGCATTTTTATTATTCTTCCAGATAATGATGCCATCTATCCCCCCTCTTACTTTCCTCCTAGTTCTTTTGAAACCATATCTAACAAAGCGCGCCAAGTATCAAAATCCATAGTACTTATAAGTATAGTTCTTGCGTACGGCCCACCATAATTCATTAGCTCATATAAAGAAATCAAATTTTTCAAAACATTAAAAACTTCTTCAGAAACAGCCTCCTTCAAAAGTAAGACTTTCTGCTGAAGCGGAGAACCAAACTTAGGGATAATACCATACCTCTTACACAGACTATCAACAAGCTCTCTTATTAAAAGCACAAAGTTTATGTCTCTTCTTTTAGCTTGTTCTATCATGCTATTCAATATTTCGCGCCATACTGGCATTCCGCCTGCACGCTCTCGTCGACTATACATACTCTTAATCGATAGTATTGAACCAGCTACGAGTATTGCTATAAGTATTCCTATAACGGTCCATGCTCCCGTAGGATTAGATTCCCTCTGAGGTTCTTTTATGATAGCATAGTAGTAAATTCTAGTTGGCGCTAAACCTAAATTTATCGAACCAGGGTAAATTACCGTAAAATTGACTTCGCCGATCGGATATGTCTCATCTACATGGAGATTAAATAAAAATCTTCCATCCTCGTCAGTAAGATTTTCCGACAATAGATACGAGTTCTGGGATACGTTCATATAAAGATAAACCCTTACATTTACTAATGGTACTTCTTGCCCGTTCTCAATCGTAATAAGTCGGCCAGAAATTGCTATATAGTCTTTTCCTTGAACAAATTCTCCCAAATATTTCCTGTTTTCACTAATCCTAAAAAAACTCGTAGTTTCTTCTATGTTTCCCCTCCGCGACGAACTCATAGTTACAAACGCAAGAAGAGAGAATATCAAAAATGCAAAAAAAATTGAACGGATTTTTTTCTTGCATAATTCTGCTCTTACTGTTTTTTCTATCATAAATATCATCAACACAGTGTCATAGTTCTCCTTGATATATAACTTGCGTACCAGTAAGTTTTATAATGCCAACTTTCGATAAGTTTTTGAGCTCCCTTAAAACGACATGCTTGGGCATACCTAAAGCTCTGGCAAGCAGATCAATAGACGCTCTTCTCAGTGTCCTTATCTGTAAATAGATTTGTCCCATAGGAGTCTCAGATAAAACAGCTCTTAATTCATCGGGCTCTCTCTTGAGAGTCTCTAATCTTTGAACTATTTCGTTATATCTTTCATTAGCTATTCTGAGCTGCTCTTTCAGCTTCATATTTTCCTCTCTAATTTTCTTGAATTCCTCACTCGATTCCGATACCCCTTTCTTATATTCTGCTAATTGGGATTGAAGAATTTTGACCTGATCTTCATAAACCTTAAGTGTTGCTTCAAGCTCACCAAGTCGCTTCGTCTTTTTTTGAAGTTCTTGTCTTAGATTTACTATCTCATCCTTCATAGACTCCAATAATTTTCTGTACTCTTCCAAAGAGATCTCAGCCGACGGCTTTTCTTCCGCTTTTCCAAGAAAGTCTCTCAATGAGGTTATTTCTTCCCGAAGTGCCTCCATAGATGCTACCATTCCCTGAAGCTCAGCTATTTTACTCCTCAATTTTTCTATTTCACGATCTTTCTTCGCTATTTTTTGTTCATATACCTGCTTTATTTTTTC
>JAUQYS020000257.1:0-11651 GCA_030587585.2 Candidatus Njordarchaeota archaeon | reverse complement strand
AAGTCGCCCTTTTTCATCAAAAAAAGCAGCGCGGTCACCATCACCATCATATGCTATTCCGATATCCGCCTTTGTTGACTGCATGATTTGCCTTATTAATGTTGTGTCCCCATGCAATGGATCTGGCATTCCTCCTGGAAAACTGCCATCGAGTACGCTATTTAAAAGTAAAAGCTTATGGTTGTTCAAGCTAAATAGTTCTGGAGATACAATATTTGCCGCGCCAAATTTGCCATCAATTACAATCTTGAGGGTTCTTTCGGGCGGTGGAAGAGTGTTTATTGCATAAGAAATGTAGTCAAGCACTACATTATCCACGGAGCCTATATATACGGATCCAAATAGATCCCATTTTTTTATATCTATTTCGTTCGCGAAGAATCGCTTTTTGATTTCTTGGTTTTCCTCAGCGAAACCAGTCCCATCCGAATGTCTAAATCTTATTCCATTATACTCGGGTGGATTGTGTGATGCTGTTATGTATGCTCCTCCATCAATATTATTAGTCCATATGCTAAAGTTGAATACTGGTATTGGCAATGGGTAATAAAATGTGGCATCTATCCCTGCAGAGGTAACGCCACTTACTGCAGCATGGATAAATGATGGTGTAGATAAGCGAACATCCCCGCTAATAGCTATATGTTTGCCTCCTTTTTCGCTAATGATATTGGCAAAAATAGTACTGCACTTTGTGATTATGTCAGGAAATAAATCTTTTCCCACAATACCTCTGATGTCATATGCTCTAAAAATATGCTCTGGCAGCATGAACACTCACACTCACTCAATATCTTTAATGTGATAGGTTGATTATGCTAAAGTGATTATGTATCCTTGTAAAAAAATCCAAAAAATAAGGGATGAAATAGTTATAGATTTATAGCTGACTTGGGGGAAGGATCAAAGAATGAAAATTAGGGGAAAAGTTATTTCGGGATTAGGTCTGGGCGCATTTTATGTTAGGCTGCCTCAATACAAAAGTTTCTTCACAGAATTACTTCAATGTGACGTATTCGAGGGTACTTTGAATATTGAGTTAGAAAATGCTACTTGGAAAAAAATAAGAAGTATGAAAAAATTTAAGCCTACCGATGGTAATCTCATATTTTATACTATTGGTCGTGTCTATAATGATAGAATAATCATTTTGCGTCCATCAAAATCGAGACATCCCGAAAATGTGATAGAAATCGTGGCGTGCGACAATCTAAGGAAAAAATATGATCTATTAGATGGGGATACCGTCATAATTTCGATAGAGTGAAAAAAATGGTCTATGTTTTTTCATGCATAAAAGAAATCAAAACAATGAGACTAAACGGAACAAAAATAGTGTCAGAAATCGAGAGAGAAATATATTCAGTGAGATTTGTTGGTGCTGTTTGTGACATTGGTGGCGATTCTACAAAAATGATAATAAAAATATCCGATGATGGAGAAACTATAGAAGCAGTAGTATATCCTAGATTATCTAAAAATGTAACCAAAATGCTCAGAAAAATAGAGAAGGGAGACAGAGCTATATTTTTTGCTCATCTAGAACCAGTAAACAAAATATGCTACATAGACGCAATAAGAAAAATCGACAAAAAAGATGAAATAAGATTTCTTGCAGGGCTATTTTTATCATATTTTAAAATCGCATTTAAGAATGAGTAATGTCAGATGAAAATTTTTCATATGATATTGTTCATATCCTTCTTTGTCGGATTCTGTACCCGTCAAAAACGGTTATAGCTCCATAGAATTCTACGTCAGCCTCGAGTAGAGTGAGAATTTCCTCAAAGATATACTGGCTACTCCTAGGCTCAAAATCAAGGTAGATTAATCTTGGAAACGAAATTCCCCTCTTGATTAAGATCTCTCCAAAGTCCGAATCAAATGTTATTATGATTCTATTCTCCGTCCTAGCTATTATCACTATTTCCTCATCGCTGAGGCCCATCCTATAATCAGAAGCGCGCGTAATATCAATGCTAATACTCTTTAGTTTCTCCACAACACTTCTAGGTATGTTATCATCAGCCAAGAATTTGTTTCTCGATAATTTTTCTCGCATATTTTATCGCTGCGATGACTTGTTCCTCTTTGAGCCCATATTCTCTGCATATCTTCTCTATGCTCCACGCGTTCTCTATGAGCCTCAATATGAATTCAACAGATATTCTGGTCCCCCTAATAACAGGTTTGCCGCCAAGGATTTTTGGGTCTCTGACAATGAGCTCCTCAGAATTCACATCCAAAAGCCATCACCAGGATGAAACTCCATTGTCGAGCAACTTGTACTATATCTGTGACACATAAGTAATATATCTTACCTTTAAAAAGTACTCGATTATGTGAGGGAAAATGCTGAGCTAGCCAAGATGTTTGAGGTCTGCGATCAGCTAGGAAAAATGTCGATCCTTTGTAGAGTATACCCTACATAGCATAGACTTTAATATTCTCCGCTCGCCTGCTACTTTTACAAAAATAGCGGGAGAAAGCTCCCAGATGAAACTTGGAAGGCAAATCCCGCTCTCTGGGCGGAAGGGAGGCGATGTGGCGGGAACGTAAACTTTTATATGACCAACTATTCCACAAACTCTTCAATAAACCATCTAACAAATTTTTCACATCGAAATGGATTATTTTTGGAACCAGGACGACATGTTTTTAGTTTTTCACAACCCAAACAGGGCATTTTTATAATCTCACGACTAATTATTTTAGAGACCTTTACAGACTCACCCGTATAGTCCACAAGATATAATTCGTGAAGCCTTAATAAAATATTATCCAAAGTTTGAACCAAGGACGGATCAATTTTTTCTATCTCAGCCTTAAGATCGTTTATACTAATTTCCTCGTGTTTTTTGATTAGTCTCCAAACAATACCCAAATCTCTAAGCTCAATCATCATATTTATCCTTACTATCATTATATATTCTGAGTGTAATATCTTAAAAAAGCATGCATAAGGAGAAAAAATGATCAAAAACATATTCCTAACAGGAAAACCAGGCTCAGGAAAATCAACACTACTAATACAAATAGCAGAAGAACTACGAACAAGAGGCCTAAAAATAAAAGGCATAATATGCCCAGAAATACGAATAAAAGGAAAAAGATGGGGATTCAAAGTAATAGTATATCCAACAGGCGAAGAAGAAATACTAGCAAGCATAAAAATAAAAACCGGACCAAAAATATCAAAATACGGCGTAAACATTAGTGGCTTCGAAAAAATAGGAGTAAAAGCACTATCAGAAGCCCTAGAAGACCCAAACATCGACATAATAATCATAGACGAAATCGGAAAAATGGAACTACTCAGCGAAAAATTCATCAAAACAACAAGAAAAATATTGAACTCCCCCAAAATAACAATAGGAGTCCTAGGAATGACCCCACACCCACTAGTAAAAGAAATACGAACCCGCCAAGACACAATAATAATAAACATCAAACGCGAAACAACACCAAAAGAAAGAAACCAAATAAAGAAAAAAATAATTGAGACAATCCTAAAAAACAAAACACAAAAACAAAAAACACTAGACGAATTCTAAAACCCAAAACAAATACTACACAAAAAATGGGCCCGGCGGGATTCGAACCCGCGACATACGGCTCTCCTCAAAACCGTCTCTAGAAGGCCGTGGCGCTATCCTGGCTACGCTACGGGCCCGGCCTGGGGAAGTTTTTTGGGGTCTGTTGGTAGGCCCGGCCAGATTCGAACTGGCGTCAGGGGATCCAGAATCCCCCATGCTTGACCGCTACACCACGGGCCTTTATGTTATTTGGTTGATATTTTTTAGGTGCGCCGGGCGGGATTCGAACCCGCGTCACCAGCTTGGAAGGCTGGCATCCTTCCACTAGACTACCGGCGCGTGTTGTTATCTTGGTGACACTACTATATTATTTTATTCTATCACTTTAAATATTTAAAAATTTAGTGGTGCTAATTTTTTGCTATTTTTTATATTACTATAATGATTAGCATTGTTTGTGTTGTCTGTTTTCATTTGGTGAAATTGATGTCTAGTGAGGAGGAGGAAATGGTTCCATTGACTTTTCATGAGGTAGTAGAACTTCTTAGAAGTGTATCTGAGGGTGAGGGGATATTTAGGAGAGCTACTCAGAGGAGGATATATGAGTATGCTCAGAAGTTTTTGTATGCTGGAAAGGAAGAGATAGATAAGATTATTAAGGAATTAGAGAGTCTTGGTGTTCCCAGAAAAGTTGCTATTCAGATTGCGTATATTTTGCCGGCGACTCCGGAAGAAGTAAAACCTTTTTTGTCTCAAATAAAGCAGATGGGCGTAAAAATAGAAAATGAGAAGGAATTTGTGGAAAAAATAGTTGGTCTGATCGAACCTATATGGAGGGAGAAGGCATCGGTCATAATGTCGCTTCGTAATGTTAGCATGGCAGATCTAAAAAAGGAGCAGGAGGAGAAGGGCAAAAAGTAGGTGATTTTTTTTGCCTCAGGTGTTTTCTAAGCTAAGAACACTGTTTAGGAAAATAAGGGGTGGATACATCGACGAAAAAGAATTAGATAATATTTTGGCCGATCTTCAGAGGACATTGATAGATGCTGATGTCAATGTAGATCTTGTTATGGATCTAGCTAAAAAAATCAAGAAGCGGGTCCTAGAAACCAAGGTACCGGAAGGTATGCCTCTGAATAATATTGTAATGCGGGCTCTATACGAAGAACTAGTAAAGTTTTTAGGAGGGAAAAGACAAGAGCTTAATTTGAAGCTGGGAAAAAGAAATATTATTGTTCTCATTGGTCTTCAAGGGAGCGGAAAAACAACTACTAGTGCAAAGCTAGCCCGTTGGTTGCAAAAGAGAGGGCTTAGAGTAGCGTTGATATGTGCAGATACATATAGACCAGCTGCCTATGAACAATTAAAACAATTAGCAGAACAGATTAACGTTAAATTTTACGGAGATCCACAAGAAAAAGATCCGATAAAAATAATAAAGAAGGGTCTTAGCAGCATTGGTAACGTCGACGTAGTGATAATAGATACAGCGGGTAGGCACAAAGAGGAATCAGGACTCATGAAAGAAATGAGAGATATTATCAAAAAAATAAAGCCAGACGAGGTCATATTAGTCATAGATGGTATGATAGGTCAAAGAGCGTACGATCAAGCGAAAGCATTTAAAGAAGCCGTAGGAGCGATCGGTGGGATAATCGTCACAAAGCTTGATGGGAGTGCTAGGGGTGGAGGAGCATTATCGGCAACAGTAGCCGCAGGTGCGCCCATAAAGTTTATAGGTGTTGGAGAGAGAATAGAAAATATAGAGCAATACGATCCGCCCGATTTTGTCGCGCGCCTTTTAGGCATGCCAGATAAAAGACTACTAGAGGAAATATTAGAAACTCTGCCCGAGAAATTTAAGCATCTTAAAGAATTAACTCTTAAAGATATTCGAGATTATTATGAAAATATGTTGAAGCGAGGCTCAGGTTTATTTAGTAGAATAAAAGAAATGGTATCTGGTAATATATCTGAATCGGAGCTGAGGAGAAACCTAGGTAAAACATTGGCGGTTCTTAAAGCGATGACTGAGGATGAGCTATATAATGTTGAATTATTGAAGAGTGTTGAGAGAATAGATAGAATAGCTAGAGGTAGTGGAACTGATCGTATATTTGTAAGGAGACTACTAAAACAATATCAGAAGCTACGTAAAATGGTAAACGTGTTGATGAAGCAAAGAGGACTTAGGAAGGAAGAAGCGCTGAAACAAATAATGGAGGGCAAGATTGATACTGAGTCAATAGAAAAGCTTGCAAAAAAAATGGGGATGCGTATATGACCAAAAAAAGAGTTTTAGACAGAGTGCTCTTATTGTTAGCTATAAAGCCTGAGCATAAGACGGTATCATTAGAGCACATATATGAAAAGGTCCACCGTGACTGTGGCGCATCAAAAGATGAAATCCTTGGGGCTATTGATCAGCTGGTTTCTGAGGGGACAGTAGAGAAAGTGGGCGAGGAATATAAAATAACACCAGATGGCCGAAAGCGAGCATGGAAACTAGCATTTGATGAAGAAATGAATAAGAGCTATAGATGGGTTCTTATAGCTCGTTGGTACTATAAACATGTTCAGGATTTGATTTTTCCGTACATAAGTAGGCGACCAGTGAGTGTTGTGAAGATATTTAGTGATGAATCAGACCCAATAAGAAAAGTTAAACCTATTTTCGCGAGATATGCTAAGCAAAAACCTAAAACATATAACTATATAAATAATTCTGAAGATTTTTGGCGTTTTATTGATATGCATGCTATTGATTTTATTCCATATGTTCACACGCAACCAAAAGCTCAATATCCAGATTGGCTAGTCATAGATATAGATGCGGGCGAATACATAAAAAATGCGGGGACGTTAGGTTTCAGTCTCATAAAGGAGGTAAGTTTTGAGATATATAAGACGCTTACTGAAGAATTTGACATAAGACCTTGCGTTAAGTTTTCTGGCAGTAGAGGATTTCAGATCTGGATCACTTTTGATTCTCCTCTAGGCAAGTTTGATGTTTACAGAGATGCCATAAAGCTGATACAAAAAGAAACAGAAAAAAGGCTCAGCGAAAAATATGACGAATTTAAGGAAAAGTATGGGAATATTATAGATATACCGATAACCACTAGTGATGTTTCTCATGCCGATAAACGTATGAAAAAAATTCTTCTAGACTGGAGCTGCATGAAATTAGAGGGGGATGTTAGAGCACCCTGGAGCCTTCACTGGAAAACATGTCTTGCGAGTGTCCCAGTAGATCCGAAAGAAATATTGTCGTTCGATAGGGATGATGCGCGCCCCGATAATGTCGTTAAAAAATTAGAAAAGATAAAGCATTTGTTTGAGTTAGTTCCTTCGTCCTCTGCGTTATTAAAAAAGAATGTTAGACCATCCTTAGATATGTTTTTTGGATGAGGTTTTTTTAATGGTTTTTTATATCTCGCTATTTAAATTGTTGGGAAGTGTGATGTTTTTCTCTCTTTTAATATTCAATTTTTTGTTCTTTGATTCTATGATAGGGGATTATTTATGGATATTAAACGTATTGCATTAAAATATGCTCTAAGAAACGCAGTAGAGCATGAGGGTAAAGCGGAATTTAAGGCTGTTCTAAACAAGCTCTTTGTTGATATACCGGACGTTAAAAAAATGATCAGAAATCCAAGTGAGAGAGAAAAAGTCTTCAGTATAGTAAAGGATAGTATTAAGTATGTTAATTCTTTGAGCTACGACGAACAAGTAGGATTGCTAGAAAGAGAGTTTGGTATAACTTTAGAAACATTAGCGAAGGAGAAGGAAATGAAAACAAGGGTAGGTCTCCCAGGGCTTCCTAATGCTCAGAAAGGAAAAGTAGTCACGCGTTTTGCCCCTGCCCCTACAGGAGCGATACATCTAGGCCAAGTTTTGCGTGCCGCGTATTTAAGTTGGTATTATGCTAGGAAGTATGATGGAAAATTTATTTTACGAATAGAAGATACGGATCCTCGTAGAATAAAGATGGTCTATTATGATTGGATAAAAGAGGATCTAAAAGCCCTCGGATTAGACTGGGATACGATTATTTATGAATCTGATCATTTTGACATGTATTATGATTTAACCTATAAGCTTTTCGAAAAAGGCAGAGCATATGTATGTAACTGTACAAGTGAAGAATTTAAGAAAAGTGTTGCTAGGCATGTTCCGTGTCCTCATAGGGATAGCCAAGATACTGTTGAACATTGGGAAAAAATGCTTGCGGGTGGATATAGGGAAGGTAAAGCTGTTGTTAGACTGAAAACAGACTTGTCATTGAAAAATTCAGCTTTGATAGATCCGCCTCTTCTGCGTATTATTGAAAGTGTCGCACATCCTCGGACAGGATACAAGTATATGGTGTATCCTCTATACAATTATGCCTGTATAATTGAAGACTATACATCCAAAATAACCCACGTAATTAGAGCAAAAGAGCATGAAACAAATCAGAGAATTCAACGCATGATAGCCGAAGCTTTAGGTTGGGAAGTTAAGATAAATTACGTCGAATATGGAATGATAAAAATTACTGGTGTTCCAGCACATAAGCGTGATATTAGAGCTGCGCTTAGAAGAAAGGAGCTAGATGGTTGGGATGATCCGAGACTTATAACTATACGTGCATTGTTACGGAGGGGATTTCATCCAGAAGCAATTAAAATGCTAGCTGAGCACGT
This sequence comes from Candidatus Njordarchaeota archaeon, assembly GCA_030587585.2. GTDB lineage: Archaea > Asgardarchaeota > Njordarchaeia > Njordarchaeales > Panguiarchaeaceae > Panguiarchaeum. The sequence goes on along the minus strand of JAUQYS020000257.1, from coordinate 3,424 downwards.
CGGAATGACAAAGCATGACATAAAAGATCTTTCACTTAAGACCCTGTATACATATAATGCTCGTGTTTTATCACCAATTGCGAAGAGGATATTTTTTGTAGAGGATCCAATTGAATTGAAGCTACTAGTAACGGACGATGCATTTATTTCGAAAAATCCATGGATACCTGGTGATGATGCAAAGGGTTATAGAGAATATAGATTATATCCTAGGGAAGAAAACGGTGACTTGATACTGAATATCTATGTTTCTAAATCGGATATAGAGATAATAAGAAAAGCATATGAGTCTGGTAACGTTGTTCGATTAAAAGGTCTATTGAATATGAAAATTAAGGAGGTAGATTTCATGCAGGGTAAGATCATTGGTGAGCAAGTTGGTGTTAGAGATGTCAGAGGAATAGAAAAAATACATTGGGTTCCAACGAATGATTTATCGATTAAGGCGTTTGTTATTAAGCCTGAGGGAATAATTGAAGGATTTGTTGAACATTTGGCACAATGTTTAAAAGAGGGAGAGTATGTACAAATGGAAAGATACGGATGGGGCCGTATATATCGAAATGAAGGTGAGGTTATATATATTTCTTATGCTCATCCATAGTATATATGACGTATTATTTTATTTTTTTGGTACTAAGATTTTTGAGTGTTATGTCGTAATAAGTGGGGTCTTATAGTGGTAATTATGGAGGAGGACTACGACGAGAGATTATTCTCTGATGTTGTAGAAAACATCTATTTGAAATTGCGACAACATATACAACGAGAGCTGCAAACAAATCCGTACGCTATAGTGCGAATTAGATGGCTAAAAAAGCTTTTACAAGGACGTAGAGGCATACAATTTATCATAAAGAGGCTATCTAGGGAATACGATGTAACAAAGATGGGCTCATGGTATGTTGTGAGACCAAAAACCAATAAATCAAAAACAAGAAAGAAACAGTAGTACTATTTTCTCCAAAGAAACTTTTCTAAATCGACTTTTTCGGCTTTGGTTCTCAAATCTGCTAAGAATTTAGATATGGCTTCAAATGCTAAGTGTTTGCAGTCGTATCCACATACTAGCTGTCCAGTACGGCAGGCGTTAGCATATTGTTCTGCATGTGTTATGCTTTTGAAATAAAAAGCTTTAAGCCATTCGAATATTACGCATTTCTCTGGGTCTCCTCCGAGCTTACGTTGATGTGAAGTAGAGATAGCTCCTCCTGAATATGCACGCATAATTTTTTGAAAAATCGTTTTTTCATCATCTGTTACATATATAGCCGTCTCGGGGATTGAGCTTGACATTGGAACATTTTGAAGGCCAGGAAGAAATTTAACATAAACGGAAGCGGGTTTTGGTAGAGATAGCTTTTCTGCGACGTCTCTAGTAAGTCTCATAAATACATCTTGATCCAAAGCTATGGGAACTAAAGTACGGGTGCCGAAGTCGATTGTTGGCTGAAGTATATGTACTATTTGAACCGCTGCGTAGAATGGAATCCCTATATTTTTTGAATCTTCTACACCAAGAGCACCTTTTACGGTTGATAGAGTTAAATGTCTAGCAATTTTAAGAGCATATTTATAGACCCAAGAGTGATGCGAAGAGATGTATATCCGAGTTTTTTTATGGTCAAATCCAAGAGTGGCGATCCATTTTGCATTTTCTAGAGCCCATGATTCTGCATCATCCAATGAGCTGATCTTCCCGAACACAAATTTTTCATCGTCTGAGAGAGGTATAAATGCAGGAACGTTAAATATTTTTTGGAACCAAGCAACAAGCTTAAATACAAGTACGTGTCCTAAATGTAAAGGGCCACTAGGCCCGCGGCCGCTTACGATAGCCCATTTTTTTTCGTTGAGTATCTTATCTAGATCTCTATGAGCGACAACTATCCCCATCTCCAACTGTTGATTCCACGGAAGAATATTTTTTATCTTTTCGATCGGTTGAATCTTGAATTGGGAATACATGCGTTCAAGATCTTCAGTAGCTTTCGTAAGTGCTGCCATGTTTATCATCATTCTATTTGGTTTTCGATATCATTATGCTTGAATCTAGTATTATCATGCTTATTGTGCATACATCGATATTATCAGCATATATACATAAATAAATACAAAATATTTATAAGTGTTGTGGACTTTTATATTTAAGTGGTATCACAATAGACGGATTTGGTGATAATCATAGCGCGGGAACGTACGATCGTAAAGCTGGCGATAACGGAAATATCAAAATTTCTTGATTATCTCATTTATACTCTTAGAAGAGGAAACCACACTTTAGAAGGGGATTTAAGAAGAAGAATTAGGATTTCTAATGTCTTAGTTTTGGCATATAAATATCTGGTAGATTTTCCTCAAATAACATTTCTTACAATGGATATTTCTCAGTATATATTGAGAAAGCAAGTTAGTAGAAGCGTAGCTAAAAAAACATCTGATCTCCTTGAGGGAGCGTGGTGCGAAATAGAAATAGAAAGTATAGAATCAGAAGACCAAATAAGATTCAATAGGGACTTCTATGTTGGTGTGATTTATCAAACTGCGAGAGCACTTGAAGCATTGGGTAAGGCGCGAGGAATGAGTATGGTGCCATTAATAAAGGGATTTGAGTTCCTGTCGAGGGTATTGGAAATCTTGGATATTGAACATATCGAAACAAAAATGCTAGTACCAATAATGGATGCTATATGTTCCTGTGTTGATGCTGTTTCGTATGATTATAAACAAAAACTTCTTGTACCATTGGCCCACAAGCTAAAAAGTATGGCAATTGAGATAGATCCCAAGCTCAGAGAGATTTATACACAAGACATTTTTTTGAAGGCTAAGATCATTGGTAGAGAAGGATTAAAACAAGAAGATCTTAAAATAATCAGCCAGAACTTGGAGAGCAAGATATTAAAATACGTTCTCAAAAGTATTGAGTGGCTCATCGAATTTGGGGTCAGCGTCCCCCCCAGACTCTATGAACTCCTGATGGATCTGTTAACAAACAATTTTGTTGCTGTATTTGACGTTCATAAGGACGTAGACTTGGTTTATTTTATATCTAATACGGGTTCTCTAGTGAATATTGTTCATCGTTTATCAGACAAGAAATTTGCTCAACTTATTTTAGATCAGACGACGGAATATATTTCAGATACACTCTTGCCGGGTGTGGATAATGTGTATTCGGCAACAAAGCTTCTACTGATGACGAAAGTTCTAATAGATTCTAGGGCCGTAATAAGAAGATAGTGAAAAATAAAATGCTTGGTACTACTATCGGGGGCAACCTTCTATTCTTTATAATAGCGGCAGTATGGACAGTAATTTATGTTGTATGGGAAAAAGTAACTGGAAACAAAAAGAGGATAAAAATATATCCTCTCGCGGTAATCTATGAGAGTAAGTATCTTAAAAAACTTATAGAACGTTC
>JAUQYS020000171.1:0-3722 GCA_030587585.2 Candidatus Njordarchaeota archaeon | reverse complement strand
TAGAGAGGATGAGATAGATGTCCTCGTAAAGAAACCTAAATTTATTCAGAGAATATCCGAAGAGATGGCCGACATATTTATTTATCTGCTTTCATTAGCTGATATTCTGGGCATAGATCTTGGTAAAAGTGTTATAGAAAAAATGAAGAAAAATGAGCAAAAATATCCAGTCGAGCGCTCCGCCAATGATAAAGTCAAAAACAAGATAGTGGAGCAGTATTTATAAAAACATTATTTTATGTGCACTATATTTTTATTCCGATGTTTCCGAGCGTATCTTTGAGAAGTTCTAGCTGTGCCAATAGTTTTAGTCCTTTCTCCGTGAGAGCTATGTCAACTTGGGATGTTTTCTTAACTATTATGTATCCTCCCTTCTTAAGTTTATCTAGTAGGGGCTTAAGGCGAACATATGGGACATTGGATTCTCTTACAAGAAAAGAAACAGTAACACACTTATGCTTCTTAATTATACGCAATATGTCCAATATTATGCCTATAGTACTCCGATAAGTCCGCGGTGTCAAGACACGCACCTAGGTATACTCGTCGCTATTAGTATCGTCCCAAAGAATTTAAGAACCAAAGCAAAAATTGATACGAGAAATATTTGATAGAAATAAAGCATAAACAGTTGACCCATGAAAAGCGCAGAAGTCGTAAAAATTGCTCTTTTGTTTCTATCAAGATATCCTATTAAAAATATAAATATGCAGAACAAAGAAATAATAGAAATGTCTAGGAGTGAGGTAACGAAAAATAAAGAAAGTATTCTGTATTTAGTGTCCTTCTTATATAGAAGAGTAAAAGCCCAAAAAGAATAGGCCGATAATAAAGATATAGTCTCGATATACATGAGAATTAGATAACGTGGGGAAAAAATAGACAAAGTACTAGAATGTTCCATAATAAAGGCATAAATAGCTATGATATCGTGAATAAAGCAGAGAAAATAATACAAAAATAAGGAAATGAACAGTAATAATTCGAGAAGTATAGATTTTAGGTCTATCTTCGCAATATTTTTTACCAGTAATATGGTCGTAGTACTGGTAAAGAGTCCTAATATATTGATGATTAGATCAAATGCCAACAAAAACATAATAAAAACCTCTCCACTATATAGATACTTTAATATTTTAAATAGATAAACGAAAATTCATCTTATCCAGATAATCTAACCGGGGATTGTCTATTCTTTGTTATTAAAGATGCTAGCTTTGGCGAAAATTTTTATTATTTTTAAAGACAGATAACGAATTTATTTAGATTATAAAAGACAAATAAAAATTGCTTCGATCGCTTCTTTGTGTTATAGAGCTGACATTATGTTATCCATCCTCTGAACTATATTTTTAAAATATTCATCATGCTTTTCTATGTTGATCGGTACAACGAACTCCATATGAACCGGCTTATTGTTAAGCATAGTTAAGAAACCAACAATCTTATCTGATTTTAGGGACACCACGTCTTCCGATAGTATGCCTTCCCGTTTTTTAATACTACACTTTGTTATTTCTTTAAGTAGTTGGTCGAGTTCTGAAATGTCTGATTCTATTTTTATTTTTGCTTTTTTGTAGTATTCATAATCAAAGTATGCGGCGATTACGCTTTGTTCTATGTAGGATTTATCGACTTTTAGGAAGAATATTTCGCCACCAATAACCTTCCTATCATACAATATTACTACTCCATTCGCGCCTTCTGGTACATCTATCTTGGCTCCTTTTATCTTTTTTTCGATGATTTCAACTATATTCGATGTTAAGGATTTAACCGATAATCTCTGCATTCTACTCATAATAGCCCCCCAGACCTCATGTTGAATAATTTCGATGGAGCCGGACTCCCTAAGAGCCTGTCTATCACCTACATTAGCTTCAAAGCTTATATTTACTGCATTGATCAGATATGGTATTCTTCTTTCCTGCTTCATTTTTTCAGTCTGCCAAGACCATCGCCCTTGCTCCACACAGGAGACTGGAATATTGTTCACTGATTCAGGGGGAATGATAATCGTTGTGAATAGAAATCTGTTTTGTTTGCATCCGATAAGAATATCACCACGAAAACCAACAATAAATTTATTAGATCTGTTTTCAAATTTAAGTTGGTTTACTGATCCACCCTCAGAAACTTCTGATATTTCCACTAAATCCTTGTCTACTGCTTCTCTTAAAATTATTATGTCTTCACTATAGCTTATGGGTCCCCGCAAGAAAATAACAGAAAAACCATCTATAGACATAGTTTTTATTGATTCTATTTTATCAAGAAACTCCAACACCGCATAGACCTCATAGATCTTATCTCAAAAAACTTTTTCTTATATTTAAAGATAATATTTTTCAACAATTTTTGTGCCTTTTTAGTATAAAAGTGACCTATACATCTGTGTTAATCCTTTCAAAAAAGTATTATTCTTGACTCAGACGAAAGTATCGAACAACATATTTTACTTTGCCATAGCTTATTATCTTTATTAGCTTCTTGTTTTCTAGCTCCTGAAGAACACTTTGTGGATCATGATACTCTTTGTTTAATATAGAGATAGCATATTCCAGTCTCAGAGGATGTACATTTAGTACAGACAAAAGATACTGCTTTGCTTCTCCATGAACAATAAATCCTTCCGACTCAGGCATATTAAGCAATGAGACCCTTCCCTCACTAAGATACCGAGAAAAGATATTATATGCTTCGACGAGAGTTTCCTCTTTGGGTAGCCGGACCCACTTTTCGCTTGGAGGTCTTATTGGGACTGAAATATATGCTATTGTTGGATCGATTTCATTCAGGAATTTGGCTATCTCTATTAAGTCTTGCTTAGATGTGTTTATTTTTTCGACCAACATTGTTTCGGTAATAATTTTTCCCTTAAATATTTTAGCAAAATCTTTTATGCCTTGAAGTATCATAGTAATGTTCAGAGAACCATGTGGCCTATTAATACGCCTCCAAGTATTTTCTATCACAGCATCAACCTTCAAGGAAACCAAATCAAACAACGATAAGTCCTCGACAACGTCATCCATCCATATCAGAGATGAGTTAGATATTATAGCTATGGGAACCTCAAACTTCGATTTTAACGCCCCCGCAATACGTCCCAAGTTAGAATCTAATGTTGGTTCGCCATCAGGAACAAAAGTAATATAATCAACACTTATCTTCTCAGATAAGACTTTTTCTACTTCATCAACAATTTTTTGTGGGTCACCATATGGTTTTCTCTTGACACTATAACTAAGCGTACGGCCTAGCTGACAATAAACACAAGAATACGAACATATCTTATATGGAATATTATTTATGCCAAGAGAAAAACCAAGCCTCCTTGACGGCACAGGACCGAAAACATATCTATACTTCATAAGAGGTCATCAAAATTTAGTCATCACAATAAAATAAAAAAATATGATTATTATGCCTTTCTCTTCTTAAACAACAGAAATGCTACTACTCCTATTATTATTACTAAAGCTATTGCCAAACCTACATAGACCCAGCCAGTGAATGGATGACTATCTGGATCGAGAGGATCAGTACCAGCATCGATCTCTTCTTTATCGCTAAAACCATCACCATCAGTATCGCTGTTTTTAGGATCAGTGCCCAGCTCATATTCCTCGATATTATATAGACCATCCATATCCGAATCTGTATACGAGTCATTAGTCAGTGGGTTTAGTTGATATGACCTCTTATGAAGTATAGATATG
>JAUQYS020000141.1:0-3536 GCA_030587585.2 Candidatus Njordarchaeota archaeon | reverse complement strand
TTTCTCCTAGTAGGCACGGGCCTATATTATGCTTGGGTATTGATTCATATTCCTTGGGAGATAAAATACATTAATCAGTTGCTCAAGAAACTTAGAAAAGGAGAAACAGAATTTGAAGCTGTAGAAAGGGATCCCGAAGTCTTGGAGGTGGCGCGTAGTCTATTAGAGGGAGAATAGGGGATAAATATGCCGAGGGCTATATTTTTGATGGCTTGGAATCCAAGGCAAGGCCCAATTATTGTTGGTCAATATCCTTCAAGCGTAGAGTTGGATAAGGATAAACTGATAGATTTGTTTGGTCTTGCTCTTAGGCAAGGAGATGCGGCTCATTTCTCAGAAATAGAGCTGAGAGGGGAGAAAGTAATATTATATTTTACTGGGATGGAAACACGAATGAATTTTGGTGCTATAATTGAAGATGGAGAGAATTTAGATTCGTTACGTGGAGCTATGGTTAGAGCAGTTGCTGATCTAATAGTACGAGGAATTATGCCTAGCTCTGAGGACGAGTGGAAGGATCTTTTTGAAAGGATAAGAGTGTATCAGGAGATTCCTCTAGAAGAAAAAGTAGGAGAACTATTTAGTGATTCCTTTCTTAGAAGAGTTTATGATAGTCTTTTAGAGCTTGGTATTTCAAGAAAAGACTTTGTTTTACAAAGATTAGGGATTCTTCAGGGGTCCAGAGAAGAAGATATTTTGCGGGCTTATATTGAGATTTTGAATTCGCTAGGAATATTCAATACGTATTATGATGAGGAATCTATGAGAGAATATCTGTTTTTAATGCGTGATGTGGTGATACTAAGAAGAAAACCCAAGCTATATGAATTAATAGCGAAAAAAATTGATGGTTACAAGCAGGAATATAGTAGTTTTGTCCAGGAATATTTGGAAAACAAGAAATGGTTAGAAGAGCAGGAGACATTGGCCAGTATTTTTGCTAGTCCAAGATTGTATTCAGCACTCAAAGAGTTAAGGGAAAAGGGCCTGATTAAAATAGAGGATATTCCTGAAGAATTAAAATCGGCGATGGATGTCTTGGAGGCATATGACATTTGTCGTAGTGTGGACGATTTATGTTATTTACTTACTGATGTTGCTATAGTTTTAATGTTCCCTAAATATTCGATACACAAATGTTTAGAACAATATTCCTCGGGGGTACTTGCATTAAAGGAGGTAGAAGCATATCTTAACGCTGTAAAGAAGTCGTATCAATAGAGATTTTTTCATTATTTTTTTACATTATTTTTACGAATAGATAATGGCGTGGTTAGGATGACTATGAGATCCTTGTTTATCTTGGTGCTAGTGTTATTATCATCGATGTATTTGCCTCAAATTTTTGCTAAAAAGACTTATTTTGATAGTGCCAAGTCTAATCATAGTATAGATGCATATAAAAGTTCTGGTATGATTAAATCTAGTGAAGTTGCTTTGAGGCATGATAAGAATATAATGTCAATATTTCAGAGTGATACTAGCTATTCGGGAGAATGGTTTGATAATGAGACAGTACTATATTGGAACTTGTTTGGAGGGGGAGCAATAATAGGGGTGTCTGAAGCAAATATGAGTGGTTATGGACATGCAGTGGACTTTTTTGAGGAATCAGGGATCACAATATTAAAAATCACAAATAGCTCAGGGGATATAAATATAGAATATTTGGATCATAAAACATTTGACTATTATATCACGGATTTCTATGTCGCAGATGTATACGGTAATGATGGTTATGATGATATTCTAGTCTCCTACGAATCGACTTTGGAGATAATAAATGTTAAGCAGATGTCATTATCAGAAAATATAGATGCGATCGTATGTGGTAACTATGATTCGGATCCAGAAGATGAATGTGCTATTTTGACGGATTATCCGCGTATTAGGATTTACGATCATAATCTAAACGCCAATTTAAGCATTTCTAATCAACTTCAGTTAGGTTTTGATGTATTAGATATGTACAGCAGTGATTTCGATGATGATGGTCGCGACGAAATACTAGTAGTACGAAACGATGTGGCAGGAAACCAATTTTCCATAGCTAAAATATCCGAGTCAGCAAACATAATATACGAAAACATTTCTTCTGGTCTTATTCTGGACGCAATATTGGTCGATATAGACATGGATGGCGAGGCAGAACGCCTCGTCGCAGTAGAAAATATAAGTAATAGCTATAAGATAGTATATTATGACGTGGTATCAGATGTTCTAAGTTCTGTTATTCAGATACCGTTAGCTCAAAGAACTAATGATATAGTGTCTTTTGATCTTATTGATGAAGTTGGGTATGAGGGTGAAGAAGTATTTGTTGCTGTTGGGGATAATATATCAGCATATAAATCGGATGGGTCGTTTATCAAAAAAATTAGAAGATCAGAAGGAGACGCAATTTCTCTTGGTAAAATAATGATAAACGATGCTGATGTTGGCTTGCTTGCAGGGATTTCTGATGGGACTCTCATCTTGTTTAATTCATCTTTAGTGGAGATTAGCTCTACTGAGGTTTCTGCCGGCGAAGTATTAGGTATTCTCGGTTTGGAAAAAGCTTTACACTATAAGCATTCGGCAGTGGTATATGACTCCTATAATATTGGTTCTGCGATACATGTGTCCAATACAAGTTTGCTGAAGGATATTGACTTCTTAGTATCGGGCGACGTTAGTTATGTTAGGTATCTGAAAAATGAAGACACCATTTTGGTTTGTGGAAATTTTCCTTTTGTTTTTGGAGTTTCAGCTAATAGGACAATTAAGTGGAGATATAGGCTCAACGGTAGGATTAGTAAGGTTGACATGATAAAATATAATGATATGTGGTATATTGTGATCGGAGATATAGCTGGTTATGTATATTGGTTAAAATCGGATGGTACAATAATTCAATTATATACATTTTCATTTGGATCGATACGTGGACTATTGATAGATGATTTTGATGGTGATTATGAATACGAAATTGTCGTAGGTGGGGGGACGGACGGCTACATATACGTTATAGACGGATCAAATACTGTTGGACCAGTGTCGCTTGGAGGGCTTATAGAAGACATAGCTAAAGTTGATTTTGATAGTGATCAATACTTAGAATTCGCTGTTGGGGTGTTTGTTGAGACAGCAAATAGTAAAATAGTTGTATTAGAATACGATGGGTCGTCGATTAGTGATCCTCCAGAGCAGGAGCTGATCTTAGATACCGGTTTTAGAACAATATGGGCTACATGGGGGGATTATGATGGGGATGATATTTTAGATGCCGTCTTTGTTGTAAGTGACCTTGTCTCAACAACCTTAATATATAAAGTGGACAGAACCAATAAAATTTCTCAACTCAACTGGAACGCAACCGGTTTCATTCCTTCATATGAATATAAATTTCCCGAGAAGGGAGTCACTCTTGCGGACATTACTGGGGATGGAAAAGATGACATAATCTTGGGACTTAAGGGTGGAAATAGTATTAGAATATATTTCATCGATATGACGGATCTATCTAAAGGAGTGAGATACTACGAAAAAACAGAAAG
>JAUQYS020000108.1:0-3004 GCA_030587585.2 Candidatus Njordarchaeota archaeon | reverse complement strand
TTTTATAACATATACATCAGAAGAACCACAAATCTCATCACTACCTTGACTAGACATTCAAACCCCTCAACAACTAAGGGCTAAAATATTAACCAAAACTCTATGAGTCTAAAAATAAATTTATCCTTTTTAAAATTGCGGATTAAAGAAATCAACCTCCTATTATCGCCTCTCCTATAGCATAATAAAACTAACAAAAAATATTCTACGACACAACCATAAAAGTATATTAAATCTCTTTACCATTTTTATATGGATATTTTATCCATCAAAAATATAGGTTTCTGTACTCCCTCGTCATTCTCTGATACTCTAGCTTCCTGTTTAGCTTCTTTACCAACGGACAGACAGAAACTAGTTCCTCAGCAGATACATAGCTGGCATATGGACAATATTTATAATCTGGAGCACAATGATCGTTTATCTGAATGACTGGATATAGTCGGCATCCTAAAGGTCTGTTTGGATAAATAATACATAGACCCTCATCGCTTAGAAAGACGCATCTTCCATCGATATTTCTTAGTCTCCACAATCCATTTCGAAACACAGCAAAATACTTTACTTCATATCCCATTTTCTTTATTCTTATAATGTCCTCGATGGTTAACGGCATTTCCGTTTCTATACAACAATTGTGGCATTTATTTTTTAGGCAGATCTCTCCGTCTAAGAGTCCCATTTCTTATACCATAATTATGGATATATCTTTATCCCAAACTTGTCCGCGGACTTATCCCATATTTCCTCTATATGAAATAAGTATGTGGGACTCCTAGAAATTACTTTTCCCTTTATTGGTACTACATGAAACAGATCATGCATATAATTAGCAAACATAAACACATCATCATCACGATGTATAGTTACTTCAGCTTTTACCATATATGAAACCGATGGTGGAGTAAAGAAAATCAATACTGCGCTTTTGGTCTCATTGATATTTTTCCATGTGTTCTTTAATGCCAGATCTAAAGTAAATAGCTTTGTCAAATCCAATATGTCCTCAACATATACACTATCCAACAAAAATTTTACTACTTCCTTCATCTTAGGTTTTTTCTTGATAAAACTCTTCATTTTGCTTAAGATTTCTCCCAGTATCTCTTTCTTGGGCAAGAGACCTATCATTTTTATGCTCGCATTAAGCCCAGCAGGACCATAAGTAACAATAGCAGGCAGAGTCCTCGTAAATTCTAAATATATGTCTTTTGCCTCAGCTTCTCCCCTTATCATCTTCTCTATTATCTTCCTCCTTTTTAGGAAAATATAATCTACCCAAGCCTTAGGAATTCTTTCTTTCATCTTTGACCACTGATATTTAATACAACAAAAAGATTTTTAGATATATTTTTACATATTTATTCTAAAAATCTCTTAGGTGCTTATTTTGGTCAGAGCACTCGACATAGCAAAAGTTAGATTTCTTAGAGGACCAAATATTTATCACCCAAGAAAAAAAGTAGTAAAGGCTATAATAGAACCTTACGGAAACTTTAGTAACAGGACTACAAAAGAGTTTCCCTTTCTCGTAGAATGGCTCAAACAGAAATTCCCAGAACTAGAAAAATTCGAGCTGGGAGAAAAAAAGCTAATTATGTGGATCGAGCATGGCTTACCTCTCTACTCGCTATTGCCATACCTAGCGATTGCACTTCAAAACAAGGTTAGTTGGGACGAAAAAGTTACTTTCGCTAGATTTTTTGATCGCGAAGAAATGGATCTTCCCGTTGTTATTTTCGAATATATCTACGAGCCCGTTGGGGAAGAGGCATTATACATAGCTAGGGACATCATTGAGGATCTGCTTGAAGAAGTCGAACCACATTTAGAAAAATTAATTTCATACCTCAAAGAAATATACTTTGATTATGCATATGGACCAAGTACTAGGGCAATCGTAGAGGCGGCTAAAAAAAGAGGAATACCCATAATAAGGCTGGATGAGAAAGCCAATCTTGTTCAACTGGGCTACGGGAAATATAGACGTCTTATTTGGGCCTCTACAACAGATAAAACATCAATAATTGGCACAGATATCGCCCAAAACAAGCACCTTACTCGAAAAATTCTTGATGCTGCGGGCATTCCTGTTCCTGAGGGATACATAGTGCGAACATTAAGAGAAGCTTTAAGGGCATTTAGACGAATAGGATCTCTGGCTGTTGTGAAGCCCCTAGCAGCATCTAAGGGAAGAGGAATAACAACGGAGATTTCGAATGAGAATGATCTTATCAAAGCTTTTGAAAAAGCCAAGAAATACTCTGATGATGTAATAGTCGAGGAATTCGTCAAGGGGTATGATTTTAGGATACTAGTTGTTGGGAGAAGAGTAATAGCGGCTGCTAAGAGATTACCTGCACATGTCGTAGGAGACGGAAAACATACTATACGAGAACTTATAGATATAGAAAACAAAAATCCTCTACGCGGCGAAGGACACGAATTACCTTTAACAAAAATCAAAATTGACGAAGACAGCATCAGACTATTAGAAAGACAAAATCTCAATTTAGATTCAGTACCAGAGAAAGGACGCATTGTATGGCTTAAATCTACTGCTAATTTATCAACAGGCGGTGTAGCAATAGACGTCACAGACAACATGCATCCAGAGATAGAACTCATGGCAAAAAGGGTCGCAGACATCTTGGCGATGGATATCTGTGGAATAGATCTTATTGCTCTAGATATCTCCAGACCTCTTAAAGAAAGCGGAGCAAAAGTTATCGAAGTAAACGCTGCTCCAGGTCTTAGGATGCATTTATATCCGTACAAGGGAAAAAGAAGACCCATCGGTGACGCAATAGTAAATATGCTTTTTCCCAAAGGATCCAAATATAGGCTACCTATAATCGCTGTTACGGGAACAAATGGTAAAACTACAACTGTTCGTCTGATTTCGCATATTTTTAGACTATCTGGATACAACGTTGGTTATACTACGACCGACGGCATATATATAAATGGTGTTAGGATAGTTAAAGGTGATTGCACTGGACCA
>JAUQYS020000102.1:0-4969 GCA_030587585.2 Candidatus Njordarchaeota archaeon | reverse complement strand
TCTTACTGCTGACAAAAGAAACAAAAGAGATGCTTCTTAGAGATGAGAGGTCATTAATAATTTTTAGGACTTTTGATAAGAAAGGTATGAAGTTAATAATTGTTGAAACAACAAAAGAATTTAGAGATAAAGCTATAGAATTTTTGGATAGTATTTGTATCGAACTTGGGAGCTCTAATTTAGATTCTGATATAGTCTCGAAAATAATTGAAGAAAAACTGATTCGGGGTTGAAGGATGGATTTATTTTATAAAGCTCAGAAAATAATCAAAGAAAGAAGCGACGATCATTTCACCAAAAAAGCAGCATTGAAGATCACCGAAGTTTTTAAAGATGTCAAAAAATATGTACTGGAAGCGGGATTCTCTCCCAGTGGCAAGATCCATCTAGGCAACTTTGGAGATATATTAATAACAGAGGCCGTGAGGAAAATATTGAATGAATGGGGCTACAGCGCTGAAAGTATCGTAGCTATAGATTCGAGAGATCCCTTCAGAAAGCCCCCAATATTTTTACCAAAAGAATTTAAGGAGAACATAGATAAATATAGAGGCAGACCGCTTGAAACACTGCCAGATCCTTGGGGATGCCATAAAAATTATGTGCAACATTTCGTAGAGCCAGCGATATCAAGCCTTAAAGAATATGGGCTTTATCCAAAAATAATATTCGCTAATGAAATCCACCAAAACCCAAAATACATAGAGCTTCTAAGAAACGTCATATTGAATAGAGATAAAGTGCGTCAAATATTCAATATAATTCACGAAAGGTCTGGACATGCTAAAAGGTATCCTCAAGAGTGGATTCCTTACCGACCACAGTGTGCAAGATGTGGAAGAATCGACGAAAATGTTAAACCACTAGAAATAGTAGAAGATGGATATATTATAAGATACAAGTGTTCGGCATGTGGCTACGAAGGAGAAGCAGACATACGAAAAGCTGAAGGAAAACCGCCCTGGAGAATAGATTGGCCGCTCCGATGGGTCCTATTCAATGTTAATTTTGAGCCTATGGGAAAAGATTTAATGGCCGCAGGGTCTAGCTATGACACTGGGAAAGAGCTTCTTAAGAAATTCTTTAGTAAAGAACCACCAATAGCAATTTTTTATGATTTCTTTTATTGGGTAGAACCAGATGGAACCCTAAAAAAATTCTCAAAGCGGGCTGGGATCGGTTTGGGTCCAGATGAATGGTTGAAATACGCACCGCCAGAAGTCCTAAATTATCTTCTACTAAAGAGACATATAGGCGATATAGAGTCGGATAGCTTAAGACACTTCGACTTCAATGTATATGACATACCCATATACGTCAAGAGGTACGACGTGGATGAACAAGAAATATTTCATGTACTTAAGGGAGGGAAAATTACA
The DNA here is from genome assembly GCA_030587585.2 of Candidatus Njordarchaeota archaeon. Classification (GTDB taxonomy): domain Archaea; phylum Asgardarchaeota; class Njordarchaeia; order Njordarchaeales; family Panguiarchaeaceae; genus Panguiarchaeum. Next base: position 3,590 of record JAUQYS020000102.1, on the reverse strand, counting down.
TCAGAATTTAAGAAATCGCTGATAGCATATTTTTTAGCTAACGCCAGACCCGAAGATATTTTCAGCAGAAAAATTCGTAGAGTTCCATACGATCTCGCCATAAAGGTCGCATTATGGATGGAGACAACGGATGAAGGCATTAGTCTATTGAAGAAAATTGGAGCTCTTCCAAAAGATGCAAGCGAGGAGGAAATTAATGATGCTAAGGTAAGACTTAATTATGCTCTAAACTTTATTAGAGACTATTGGAGACCCCCCAAAGTGGACATAAATTCCATTATAAAGATGCTATCTAGAAACGATATTTTGGCAGCAAAAGAGGCTCTAGAAAAAATGCTAATTTTTAGTCCTGAAAAAATCAGACAAGAAGAGATAAGGGAAATAATTCGTGAGGTTTCTAATAAATATAATACAAAACCACGACGGATCTACAGGGCGATATATCTCTTTGCCCTTGGCGAAGAAACAGGCCCGCAAGTGTATAGATTATTCAGAAAAGAATTTTCTAGAAAAAATATGTTAAGGGCGATTGAAGAACTTAAGAAAGTTGGTGTGTGATGGAACGGATTATAGCTGTTGGCTCAAAAAATCCAGTAAAAATAGAAGCGGCTAGAGAAGTATGCAAAAAAATTTTTTCTAAGAGATTCAAGATAGTACCGGTCTGCGTTCCCAATGCGCCAAAACAGCCTAAATCTGATGATGAAATGATTAAAGGCGCGATATATCGAGCGAAATTTGCCATGAAAGAAATTAATGCAGAAATTGGTATTGGCATGGAAGGTGGCATAGTTAAGAATACTTTTGGAGTGTTCGTAAAAGGATGGGTCGCTGTTGCAGATAATAATACTATCGGCTTGGCGTCTACTGTGGCTGTACAGCTTCCAGATTACATATGGGACATATTATCGAATAATAATTCGATGGAATTAGAAGATATTATGGTGCGAATATCCGGTATACCAAATATTGGTAATAGCATAGGCGCAATAGGTTTTATTGCGAATAATTATTATGACAGGATGAGAGCATTTCGGGATGCTCTTTTCTGCGCATTTGGTAGGATTTTCAAAAAAGACATCTACAGAAAAAAACTCTTTTTCTGAAATCATTTATATATCTATATATGCATATCTGTAAATAAGATGTATAGTAGAAAATATAAATTTGTAATAGTTTTTCCTTAAAATATTCGATTAGAAATATTATAAGAAACAAAGCTATTAGATTATAGGGTTCTTGTCGATGGATGAATCGGTTGAAGAACAAAAACGATGCCCCGTATGTGGGTCTACCAGTATATCCAGAGATGAGACTACGGGTGCAGTATTCTGCTTGAGATGTGGAACGATCCTTGATGAGACCGCGCTGGATTTTAAGCCGCCGCCTACATTCGATGAAGCTGGGCACTATGTTAAGCTGAGACCGGTTGATTCGATCGTCGAAGAACGTGAAAGAAAAATATTTGAAGCCTTTAAAAGCGTACTAAGTAATTATTCTTATCGGTTGAATATACCAGATTATATAAAAAACACGGCGCTGAATTTTTTCTTACGTTTGTTGGAAAAGCAAAAGAAAATTTTTTCGGATAGCGTGAAATTTTTTGCTGCGGCTCTCCTATATCTTGCCGCAAAAGAACATAATTATCCATTATCCTACAAGACTATAAGAAAGACATTAAACATACCGTCTGAAAAATTATCTAAGGCGATACGAATATCATTGGAAGTACTACATTTAAGACCAAAAAAAATTGATCCGATAATATATCTACAACAAGTGGTAGAAAAACTAAAAATAAACGATTATGAAGCTATTCAAGTAGCAAAAAAATTAATAAAAATAGCAGAAGCACGAGGAATGCTATCCGGTAAGGATGTTAGAGGAGTCGTGGGTGGAGTTCTCTATGTTATAGTCAAGGCCTTCGGGATCAGGCGTACACAGAGAGAAATAGCTCGGGCATGCGGAATTACTGAAGTAACAATTAGAAACAGATTTCTGGAGTTTGCATCTCTGTTCGAAGAGCTTACAAATATAAAGGTTGAACTAAGAAAAAAAACAGTGAAAAAAAGAATAAAGGTTAAAATATGATCATTTAAGATGTTCGGACAATAGGCGACCCAGTATTTTTATGCCTTCTTCTATAAGAGCTGGTTCCAGCAAAGAGTAAGAAAGCCTCATCGTGTTGAAATATTTACTGATCCTGGCATTTAGAGGCTCAATACTGTTTGTTTCTGGCAGATACATCCATCCCAGCTTCTCAACAGGATAAAATGCTACCCCAGGAACATAATTTACATCGTTTTTTAGTGCAACATCCTCCAAGAACTTAGGAGCATTGAAAGGCTTTTCGCTCTCATACCAAACGAAGAATCCTCCATGTGGCTTAGTATGAAAGCCCGGTGGGAAATAACTTTCTACACTCTTGATCATTGTATCGCGTCTTTTTTTATACTCTTTGACAGCGTCAGGCAAAACCTTATCGATCCATTTTTCATAATATTCTTTTAGCAAGACCTGATTTATAACAGATGTACACAAATCTTGATATCCCTTCGATTTTATGAATTCATCTACAATAGTCTTCGGAATTACACCATATCCCACCCTAAATACTGCGGCCTCCTTACTAGTAGTTCTAAGATATACAACGAGTTCGTTTTCTTTATCAAACGACTTTATCGGCGGTAACTTGCTCGCTTCAAAATGAATATCCCGATATGCAGCATCCTCAATTATTAATATCTTATATCTAGACGCAATCTCATATAGCTTCTTTCTCCGATCTACTGGAAGCGTTGTACCCTTCGGATTATCCCCATCCGGAACAACATAAATAAAGTCCGGTAGCCTCCTAAACTTCTCCATAGATAACTCTACGGCCTTTTCTACGTATTCGGGGATTACACCATGTTCATCAGTTGGAACACACACAATATTTGCACGATGAATACCAAGAGGCCCTAACATCCCAAGATATACAGGAGCCGGACAAATAACTACATCGCCTGGATCAATAAGAATATTAGAAATCGTAAACAAAGCCTGCTGACTCCCAGTAAAAATCGTCACAGCATTAATCCTCGCCCCCTCATCCCTCGGCAAAGGAACACCGTCCCTCTCAAGCCTATCAGCAAGAACCTTTCTCAACGGATCATAACCAGCAGTCTTCTCGTAATTAAAAACCTCCAAGACATCCCTTTCCTTCCCCTCAGAAACCATCCTCTCAAGATCACGACCAACATCCTGAAGAATCCTCGCAAACGTTCTAAGCGGCAAAACTCCAGGTTTCCCTCCAGCAAAGTAATATCGCACTTTGAATTTTAGGAGGCGTCTTATTTCGCTTTCTGGGATTATTTTGGTCCAGGCGGCGAATTTGAATCCAAATTCGTGGACTTCTTCCATTATGCTTGTGGGCATTTTTCCCTTCTATATTTCTGTAAAAAGTATTTATAAGGGATTTGTACTATACGTGGTTTTTTGGTTTGATGGTTTTTGTTTTGTTGTGTCTTTTTTGGGTATACGTAGAATTTGTATAATGTTCCAAGAATTTTTTGGTGTGCGTCAGGACACGTGAGGTATGTCCAGGTTTT
>JAUQYS020000389.1:0-3232 GCA_030587585.2 Candidatus Njordarchaeota archaeon | reverse complement strand
AGAAATTTGTTTTCTCTCCGCACTGAATTTATTCCAGGGAAAATTTTTCTCTATCGACTCTAAAATGGGGTTAATCTGGATTATGCTATATCTCACCCCCAAATTCTTTGCCAGATCTTCAGCATCCCTTACATCATCCATCCCAGTTACAGACTCTTCTGGGAGTATCAATGCATAGACATCTGTTCCAGAGTTATACGCCAATTTCAAAACAACCGAGGAATCTACTCCACCACTAAGTCCAAGAACTACCCCTTTTGAACCACTCTCTGCAACAATCTTCTTTATGGAATTTTCAATCAACCCTGCACATTTTTTCAATTCCTTATCATTTAATGTTATCATCCTTCAACCATACCCCTTATCTCGGTTTTATACTTTTTTACTTGATTATCGACAACGTAGTTTATCGAGATAGTTACTTCATAATATTCTTCACGATCAAGTTTATCTGGTAGAATGACATCGACATAAGTAGAGTGATAAGGGGTTATTTCCTTATCTATGTCTTTCTTTACCCTGGATGTATTTAAATCAATAATTGCGTTCTTTAGAAATATTGTCTGGTTATCAAGTCCGATATTGACAATTGTGAAAGAGAGATTACCATTCGCTCTCAATGCTACGCTTGGAGTAGAAACACGGAGAGGTGATAGATCTACGTCAAAATTAGTGCTATAGGTCGTTGAAGAGGTAACTAAATCCAGTCTATGGATTCCTTCATCAAGTATGGTGTCTACGAAGATGAAGGGATACATCACCTCTCTTCCAGCTTCTACATCGTCAATCAGAATCCTACAATCTCTAATCTCCTTTTCCGGGATTGACTTGACCACGATCCATGTCTTGTTGAAGTATGGATAGTAAGCCAGGTAGTAGATTCCCTGCCAGGGTGGCTTTTCATCTATTACACTCTCAACAAAAGAGAGACGTGCAAACATCACCCTGTGGAATTCTGCATATCCCTCTAGAAAATCCTGATGAGATATATTCATGTTACAGGGAAACCGATCATCAAATAGAAGAAATGAGTTCATACCCGTCATTTCAGAAAGAATAAACCAGCCATAGGGCATTAATAAAAATTTCCTTCCATATCCCCAGCCTTTTAGATAAGGGTCATCATAGATATGTGATCCAGTGATGTGAAAACTGGCTCTTGGATAGAAATCAGACTTCAATGCCCGTGGAGCATGTTTTGATATGAATCTAGCACGGTTAACGGGATCCGAAATGTTCCCTTGAAATCCACATCTTGGTTTGAATATGCCCATCTTCCACAAAAGGATGCCATCCCCCATTACTTCAAGAATGGCATGACCCATAACGGTCAATTTGTAGTTGGGCTTAAGTGGATCCCTCCTATGGGGTCTTTTTTCATAGAGTTCTTTCCATAAATCATTACTCTGTTTGTAATAGCTATCATAATCATAAGCCCCTTTCATAGTCATAAAACCATAATTCCTTTGGGAACTGACATTCAAGGGTTCAATCTTACCATAATCCACCATAAGATCCTCCAATTCAACTTCATCCAAAAGTGGACTTGAATTTATGTAATAGATTTCTGCTGCCGATACAAGCAAACTCGCGATAAATATCAATGCTAGTTTTTTTATCATTCTAAAGCCCCAACTGATAAAATGTTATTTCCATGATTCTCTGAGGTAATTCGTAAGTGAAAAAACAGGTCAGATAAATAATGACAAATATTAATATCAGGAAAGGCGATGTAACCAAGAAACTCCATTTTAGGGAGATATCGCTTATATCCTTGATCCCGAACATACATGCTATGTAAAAAATAACGTAGCCAAGGTTTGGGAAGATAAACATATTCAATGTGGAGATATTCTCCAAAGCTAAGTAAGAAACGAGATTCACAATCGTAGAAATAATTAAAAAAGCTAATGGTATTACTGAGAGATAAATCAGAAGAGAATACAGATGGAGATAGGGTATCCTCGCGCCAACTAATCTTGAAAACCAGTAAAAGAAGAAGGCTAACGTAAAGAGGTAAGCAAATCCCAGCACTATTGAAATGATAATTAATAGGAAAAAACCAATGATCAACGTGGGTATTAAATCTGGTATAGAACCCCCACCTACAGATTCTCGGATTATAGTATATGCATCAAGGTATCCATATTTCGATTGGGCTAAAAGGAGACCGCTGATCTGTGCAATTCCTCCAAATAAAGAGGTTAAAATAGATATTACTAAAAGTAGTAATATAACCTTTTTAAGGGAGTATCTGCCCCCCCTGATAGCTTTGAACACCTCTTTATGTCTGTCAAAAACATCTGAAATATTTATCTTTCCGCCTGTTGGCTTACCCATCTCTGTCCTGAAAAATAGGATAAATATGATAATTGCCGACAGGATGGAAATTCCGGCGATTAATTCAAGTGGGGGCTGGATCCCCCATTCACCCCAATGGGGACCCAGATACTCGGGATCAAAGAATCTTAGAGAAGTTAACTGATAAAATGCGAAAACAGCCCATATGAATAATGAGAATATAATTGCGGTACTCATGGCACCCACTATTTTGAATATGAATTCTTCCTTCCTTTTCATTCTGGTTATTATATGTAGGGTATGTAAAAATAGATAAAGGAGGGTTATTCACCCATTATCTGAATCACAACATCCCTTCTCCTCGGTGATGTGTCCAGATTCATAACCACAATCTGCTGCCATGTCCCCAGGGTTAATTCACCATCAATAAAAGGAACCACTAAACTGGAACCAATGAATGTGGATCTGACATGACTTTTTCCATTGTCATCATGCCAGGTCTTGTGATGTTCATAATCGATATTTGAAGGAGCGATTACCTCCAATGCCCTTGGAATGTCTTTTAAAAGGCCCGGTTCGTATTCCATTGTACTCACCGCTCCAGTTGATCCGGGAATAAAAACGGTAACAATTCCATTTTTCAATTTACTCTCCAAAACTGCCCTCTGAACCTCCCGGGTGATATCTGCAATATCCGTCTCAGCTTTCATCTCCAATGAGATATTCTTTGTTATTACCGCCATTTTATTATTCTAAAATCTCCGCTTTTTTATTATTTACCTTTGCTTCTATAATCTTCCCATCAAATTCACTCCATGCCTCTACAATTTTTTCTGAATTATTCTTTGTTAACGCAACTACCGAAGGTCCAGTTCCCGAAAGTCCTGCAGAAATTGCTCCCGCCCCTAATGCTACTAATTGAATTCCTGTA
>JAUQYS020000376.1:0-2610 GCA_030587585.2 Candidatus Njordarchaeota archaeon | reverse complement strand
AACGACGCCTCTTATTTCGAGAATTCTTCTAGATCTGTAGTCTTCAATTATACTAGAGCCAGAATAAGGTTGCGAATCTGCGAGTGATGGATGATCCATTTGTGTTTTTACAAGACGACTCTGAGAATATAAATCCTGAATATCGAAGAACCTTTGCTCTGATTCCACACTAATTATGTCTTCCTCAAATATTCTCCCGCAGCCGGGACATATTAAGACTTCTGTCCCATTACTATAATCTTTCATTAATGGAATTTTACAATAAGGACAATATTCTGAGTCTTCCTCCACCATTTTTAATCTACCAAGAAGTTCCATTAGATTTTAAGTAGTATAATCCTTTATAAATATTTCGTTTCTAATGATCGCAAATACGCAAATAGGATCAACAGCAAAATAAAATAACATCTCTTTCTGAGTCGCCAACATAGTCCTAGGGAACACGAATCTTTATAATTCTGAGAGACCAAAAAAGCACTCCCCACACGGGGTTATATTGATTCTTGATTAATACTAAAAAGTTTCCCAATATATCCACCAGCAACTAAAATGTATAGACATATAACTTTCTGAAGAGCTTAACTACATTCTTTTCTGCTTTTTTGTAGAAACGATCCGACCTAGTTTTGTCTGATACTATTTTTCCGAGAAGCTCATACAACGCCCTCTTAATTTTTTTGTCGACTATGTCTCTCGGCATTTCTCCTTTTTCTAATTTTTCAAGAAATTCAAGTATCCTATTTCTTATGTGAAAGGATTCGTCGTCCACAATATTCCTTGTTATTGGAGGATCAAGATAGCCCTCAAAGACGAATTTTCGAACTGCTTCCAATATTTTCCAAACAAACGGATCTCGCAACGTTCTTCTAAATATCCTCTCCGCATATTCTTTTGTTTCATCAAGCCGCCATTTTTTTGTTGTTTGAAAAATCATGCTGAGAGGTCCCCTCTCTGGATTCTTAAACACAAAACCTTCCCAGACTTCCCCATTACAAATCCTAATAAATTCCTCTAACCGACTAGTAAGATTTTCGGGAGACAGATCTTTCTCTACTGGTGGTGTCATTATCCCATATTTTTCCGCAATTCCATAAACTTCACTTAGCCCGATAAAGACTTCAGAATCTAAATCAAAAATATCGAACACCAAATATCCAATATCCGCATTGAGAAACTTTTTCCAGTAGTCTGGACAAATTCTAACTAGACTCTTAGGACCAACAAGCTCACCAAAGAGAACATATCCCTCATTCTCTATCAAGCTAATAATCTTATCCTTCAAATCTGACTCTACAAGAGATATATATGGCTTCCAGTCTAAAAGAAACCCACCCCTAGTAAAACCAAGTAAAACTCCATTAATACTAAACAATCTTGTGTTACTACCATTCGCTTTCCACTGCGCGACCCAATCTGATGGAACCTTCGGAATAATAGTGTTGTTCTTGCGGGCAATTTCAACAGAATCAACCTCAGGATATGGAGGCAACCTTATTTCTCCATCCCTATACTTAACAACAATGCTTCTACCTATACGAATAATCTCGCATTCGAGACGCTCCCTAATATATTCCCACGTATACCTATTCGAAGGGGTAATCGGACTATTTTCTTTCTTCATTTTTGATCAATAAAAGCAGTTTCACCAAAACAAAAAAAGAACATAAATTACTAAAAATCCGTAGAGTAAAACGAGAAGAATATATTAATATCAATGATCCGCTAAAAAAATACTGAAACACGTTATCAAGGAATCTTATAGTCATAACACAATTTCTTTGTGGAAATCCCAAAATATAAAAAATGTCTAAATTGAGCTAGTACCTTGTGTTTGGTGATTTTTATGGTCAGCAAGCGAATGACTTTTCTACTATTAGTTCTTCCCGCGATTTTGAATATCATAATCGGCTACATAATTAGCGGATACGCCTATATGCAGGCGGTCTCGCGTGGACTTTCCGAGAAGGAAATAATGGTAGAGATCCTTAAAACTACGTACACTTGGAGTTTCTATTGGTCTATCCTACAAATAATTTTTGGAACGTATGTTATCAAGCTTATGGGTGGCTTCGATAAATTTGGGAAGAGCTTTGCTGTTGACAAATTTAGAGAAAACATCGGCCACAATATCATGTTGATCATTTTCCTAGTAATCGTATCTCTCGGAATAATATTCACATTCCAGTTTCTCTATCCGTCAATCTATGGTATGAGTGGTGAAGAATATTCTCAAATGTGGTATGAAGCCATAAGAGGTATCCCTCTATGGGTAAAGATTTACTTCATAATAGTGGCTCCATTCACAGCGGGCATATTTGAGGAAGCAATATGGAGATGGTACGGAATCGAGAACCTCGAGAAATATTACTCAGTAAGAAAAGCAATCATTATTCAGGCCATTGCGTTCGGTTTCTGGCATGGAATCTCCCTCCATACAGCAACAACATTTCTTATAGGCGCGCTATACGGCTATTTTTATTCCAGAAAAAGAAGACTCACAGAAATATGCATAGCTCACATAATAACCGATATTATTGGCTTTGGCATGGCGTTCTGGGTCACCACCTAAATATTCACCAACCAAAATAAGATTCAATCTCAAGTGACATA
>JAUQYS020000294.1:0-8390 GCA_030587585.2 Candidatus Njordarchaeota archaeon | reverse complement strand
GGCGGTGTCGGAAAGACGACTATTGTAAAGCTTGTTGCTAAAGGTGAAACCGTGACGAAACATATTCCTACTATTCTTGCAGATGTTGAGGAGCTCGCAATTGAGGGAATAGAACCATTTAAAGTCACGTTGTTCACTGTTGCGGGACAGCCCGAATATTGGCGAACTTGGATGCTGACAACGGAAGGATCTGACTTTGTAGTACTTGTCACGGATTCATCTAGAGAAGACGTTGAAAGATTGCAAAAAGAAATTCTTCCATACTTGATGAAAATAACGCCGTATTCTAGGTTTACGTTAATAGCTAATAAACAGGACTTGGGTAATAGATTGCCCGCATCGGTAATAGAAGAGCTTACGGGTTTTCCTTCGTACCCTATGGTAGCAGTATCTCCAGATGCGAAGGAGAGATTTATCGAGATACTGTCTTCTATGATAAGGGAATTGCCCTAAAAATTGATGATATTTTTTAATTGTTATCTACATATAGAGATATCGAATAATGATATTTCCTAATTTTTAGTTGTTTTGAATTTTTGTATAGGTATACTTTTGATTATTTATTCGATATCGGGCTCATCATGAGTGGCATAGAGCAGATAAACCAAATAGCTAGCAGGCTTATTGAAGCAGGCGCAAAAGCCGTTTATATCTCTGACTTGGATGGCTTTGAAATATGTTTTGTGGGAGACGAAAAATTTAGAAATGTTCTGATAATATTACCATCTATAAGAACGTGGTTGCTATATAAACTAGAAATGGAATTTATGATGGATCTCAAGTCAAAATATAACATCAGCCTCCGTTGCGATAATATACCCATTATACAAGTCAGATTCAGGATTGACGATATGGATTGTGTCTATTTGGGATACAGAGGTCTATCAGTAACAAGTGTTTATCCCCCAAAATCCAATATTCCTCTATCCCTAATAATTGAGACTCTTCGAGATATAAAATCAGTTCTCGATGGTGCTAGTTCTATATCCAAGTCAGAAATTGTCGAATTATTAAAGAAAGAAATTCTTGAAGCTAGAAAGAGCCTAAGTATTGGCGATAAAGAAAACTTGATAGCTAGTCTTTCCAAGGTCAAATTTTATCTCAGTAATATGAACACAAAGTCACTTAACATATTTACAGAGTACATAGATAAGCTCTTGGGGTCTCTAAGGTCAAGAGAACTAACTGCTGACATGCAGCTTAAAATAAAAAGAAGCTTACTATTAATGTTTAGAAGCATATTAAAAAACTTAGAGGGTGAGATTTAGGGGGTCAGTGGTGCAGAATTCAGGAAAAATAATGGTTGTGGTTCCAATAGATTATGGCCGTGTAGGCGTAATTATTGGCTCCAAACAAGATGTAAAAAAGAAAATAGAACAGAAATTAGGAGTAGAAATTAAAATTAATGCTAATCGAGGTGAAATAATTATAATAGCGTCTAGGGGTAACATAGATAATGTTCTTAGAGCCAAAATGGTAATAACCGCGATTTCATATGGTTTTTCTCCGGCGAATGCTTTCATTTTGATTGAAAATCCAGAATATATTTTCGAGGTTGTAGATATAAGTGATTATGCTAGGAACAGGAGGGATATATCGAGGATAAAATCGCGGCTAATAGGCCGCGGAGGAAAAATTCGAATGAAGTTTGAAGATGAACTTAGTGTTAGGATATCTATCTACGATAAGTACGTAGCAATAATTGGAAGATATGACGATGTTATGGTAGCAAAGGAGGCTGTATTATCTATCTGTAGAGGTAGTAAAATTAACAGAGTTATGAAAAAAATTGAGGAATATAGAATAGCAAGGTATTATAGAAAAATGATGGAATAGAATTATAAACGCCTTCTTTTTGGTGGTTGTCCTATTCTATAATTCTTAATAAATCTTTTCCAATATGCCTCCCTTTTTGCTACTCGAGGCGAAGGAGTATGATGCTCCCGCGGAGTTATACCAAGCATTCTTAAGGCTTCTAGAGTAGCCCTCCTAACTTTACCAGCCTTATCCAACGATCCATGCGTCATATCTAGATCCCCCAGACAGTTAAAAAATCTTAAACTAATTATAGATATAAAAAACCCAAAAATAAAAACGTAAATAATAGTATTATCCTTTAGTATAGAGATGAGTAGATACCAAAAAATAGAAAATAGTATAAAACCAATATAGTTGGTTTTTTGGGCCGGTGGCCTAGTGGCTATGGCGTCCCGCTTACGACGGGAAGGTCGGCGGTTCGAGTCCGCCCCGGCCCACTTCCAGCGCGCCGGTGGTCTAGCGGTAGGATAATACATCTCCTAAAGCCAGCCTCCCAAGCTGGTGACGCGGGTTCGAGTCCCGCCCGGCGCATCTGTTTTAGATAGTGTTTTTTATTAATAAACTTTTTAAATCAGAGATAGTGTTGAAAAAATAAATGGTTATTGTGGTAGTGTGGGGGCCGAAAGCTAAGCCGCGCCACGCCTGCCTGAGTAGTCTGGTGGGGGACCCCAGGCGAAAGGGCGGTGCTGTCCGCTCTTTTGAGTGGACGGCCATAGGGTGCGGGTCACGCCCGAACCCATTTCGAACTCGGAAACCCCCACGCTATTCTTCAATTAGAAATTCTTTAGTTATTTCTAGATGTGCTTTGATTTAAATGCATAATAATGGATGAATTTTCTACCTTGTGTGGTTGTCTAGAATGCATCTTAATAATTCGGTTTTTAGTGTTTTTATATTTGGGCGAATAAGAGATCTTTCGTCGATAATTTTTTTAGGAGAATATTTCAGTGAGTTTTTGTTTAGATTGATAACTTTAGTGAGTATTCTTTTTAAATGCTTAGATTTACGCAGAGATAGAGGTATTTTTATTTTGCTTTTGTCTATGAGCTTAATTATGCAACCTTTAAAGAATAATGAGTTTTTTAATAGTATCTTTTCGATATCCGTAATATAGAAAAAATTGACGGTTCCTTTAGACGCGTCGTGGACGAATATCCTGATGTTAGTGATGATAATTCTTTGGTTATCAAAAGCTAACATGTATAGTACGTGTTCATTATGTTCAAGATTATCAAGTATATCAAGTCCCGTTAGATATTCATAGACTCTATTAAGCGATGATAAATGCTTTCTTAGGATATTTATTTTTTCCTCTATTTGTTGAAGATTCGATATAATGCGGGAATTTATGGTCGATGCGAATTTATCGATTGTATCCTTGGGAGGTTTCACAGTGTTTTCGGCTATAGTAGTACTGCATGATCTAATTTGTTTTTGGAGGTTGAGCTTTCTTTTTATTATTGAGTTAATTAATCGCTCATATGTGCCGAGCAGCTGCTCGTAGAGTTTTAGTATGTTTTTATCAATTTTATTTTTTAGCAGAAGCTTGTTGTTGCGAAAAAATAAAACTCGCAAATAGAGATAGTCTATTTCGGAGAGTATGTACTCAATGTAAGATAGTATATTTACGAGATTGCTCATCGAATTATACTCAGTATTAATGGGCATACTTTTTCCCTTGAATACTATTCAAGGAATGTTTTTCAAAGTATAGCAATATCTGGATAATATGTGGATACTTTTGTATAATGTTCAGTATGTAAACCAAAAAACAATTTGCTATACAAAACCACAATTAGCGAATGGATAGTTTTCCTGACAATGGATACGACATTTAGTGACTTTCTGAAAAAGAATATCTATACGACAAAGAATGTTTTTGCCATAAAAATTAATACAAGAGTAGATAGGATAAATTGCGACGAGGTTTTCGAAGAACAAAAAACATTTAAAAAAATGCACCTGTCTTGGCTTCAGGTGCGCTGATAAATAAATCTTTCGAAGTCTTTTACTGTTGGTGGTTCCTCTTTTAGTTTTTTGCGTTTTCTTATTTGTTTGATTAGGTCTTCGCTCATGCTTTCTGGGACTTTCCACCATGTTTCGAATTGATACCCAAAGAATGCTCTTCCGCTGGAGATCGATCTGAGTTTTTCTGCAAGATCTAAGGTTTCTGGGACTGGTACATGGGCTACTATGTGGACGTCTTCTCCTTCGATCGTTGTTTCGTATATTCTGCCTCTGCGTTGTGATAATAGTGTTATTAGCGGTCCCATAAATCTTTGAGGTGCTTTTATATCTACTCTGAGAACTGGTTCGTATAATGCTGGATTTCCTGTTAGGAATGATACTGCTAACGCCGCATATGTCATTGGGAATATTTGGCCCATCTGTGTATGGACAGGGTCTTCGTGTACTATTGCGTCAGTTATAACGACTTTGAGGTTTTGGACTGGTTCTTTTGCTATAGGCCCGCCTCTGCAGAAGTCCTTGAATGTTGCTATTATGTAGTCTCTCACTCTGTCGAATCTTTGTACTCCTATTGTTGCGTTTATTAGTACGTTTGTTTCTTCCATTGCTATTATGTTTTTCGCTAGGTGTGTTTCCCATCCGAAGTTTTCTCTGAGTATTCTCGCTCGGGCTTTGGGTTCTTGTTCTTCTTTTATTATACCTTTTCTTATGGCGTCGGCTACGCCTTCTTCTAGTGGTTCGACATAGAGAGTTAGTCTATTAAGAGCGTTAGGGGACTTTGTTGTTATTTCGATTCCTTTCTTTTCTATTCTCTCTCTATATACTATGATCGGTTCATCAACTTCTACTGAGACCTTCATGTTTATTCTTTTTATTAGAATCTCTAGCTGCAATGGGTCTATTCCCGCTAGGATGTATTGGTTAGATTCTCTATCCAAATAAAACTTTGCTGTTGGGTCGGCCGCAACCCACATCTCAGCTACTTTGGCCAGTGTATCTAGCTCATTTGGGTCTTTTGGTCTTATTGCTCTCGAAACTACTGGTTCGCTTGCGTAGGGTATTGGTTCAAAGCCAAATTCTCCGGTCTCGATAAGATCTTTATATTCCTCGTATGTCTCGGAGCTTATAAAGCTTTCTCCTGCTGGAACGAGGAATCCCGTCATTGCGAAGAGATTTCCTGCTGGTATTTTGTCTACATCTAGTATGTCTGTTATTTCCATTACTCCCAATCTGTGAGGGCGTGCTGTTGTTCCTTTGCTTAGTAGGTATAGTTCGGTATCACTGGAAAGCACACCTGACCATATCCTGCCTATGAGTGCCGTTTGAAATGTTTTTGGGTGGACAAAGATTTTTGTTATCATGCCTATTAGGGGACCTTTTTGGTCTACATTTATTAGTGCTTCATACGCGTCTATGTCTTTTCGTCCTCTCCAGATTGATTCTATTTTATATTTTTGGGCTTCTTTGGGATTAGGTAGATGCTTTATAACCATCTCCAATATTGCTTCATCGAGAGGCAAGTTTTCTCTTAGCCAGTCTAAGTCTCCTTCCTCATATTTTTTGAATATTTTTATGTACCCCTCCTTTGGGTCTGGAAACTTTTTCTTCAATATGTCAAACGTAAAGCCCCAGCCATCTTTTGCTGAGCCTACTGCCACGCTACCGTCTGCAAAATTTACTTTCCATTTTTTCTTGTATCCCTCGGGGGCGTAATTTTCTATGAGTTTGTTTACTTCTCGAATTATGTTGTCTATTTTTGATACAACTTCTTGCGGGCTAAGTCTCAATTCTGAGATAAGCCTATCTACCTTGTTTATGTATAATACGGGTTTGCAGCCTTCCTTTAGGGCCAGTTTGAGATTTGTTATAGTCTGCGTCATTACGCCTTCTACAGCGTCAACAAGTAATATTATTCCATCACTTGCACGTATGGCTCGGGATACCTCTCCTGTGAATGATATATGCCCAGGAGTATCGTTAAGTTGAATTAGATATTCCTTGTCTTTGTATTTATAAAGCAAATTAACTACGGTTGTGAATATCGTTATTATTCTTTTCTGTTCTTCTTCGTCATAGTCTGTCATTCTTTTTTCTCCCGCTAGCTCTTCTGACATAAGTCCCGCACGGGCAAGTAAGTAGTCGCACATTGTGCTCTTTCCATGATCTATATGCGCCACAATGCTGAATATTCTTTTTTGTTCTAATGGTAACTTCTTTATTAGTTGTCTTATTTCTTCGGCGCCTTTGATTTTTACCATTTTGCTAACACCATATTTTCTAAATGCTTCTTATCTTTAACTAAGGAATTTAATAAAAATCATATTGATTAAATGGATTTATTAATGCTGTTATCGATCGCTATTGTTCAATACTACTAATAGTCTAATACATCAGCAAAGAAAAAACCAACACAAAAGCTAGTAAGGAAAAACATAAGGCTAACAGTATAGGTCTTATTCTAACCTTATCCGATAATGTGTCATTCAATACTATGAGAGTTACCATAATGTCTAATTTGTAGGCTCCTAGAGCAATACTTGTTATTATTAAAACAAGAAGAAAAATGCCATATATCCATGAAAATTGGTTAACTATATTTTGAAATGCACCGAAAATAAAAAATAGTCCTATAATTATCCCGACGGACAACCCTCCTATTGCGGATAGCAAATTAAGTCTAAAGACTACCTTCCTCGCTACCGATTCACATTTATATTTCATATTAGCCTCTGCTTGGGCTAGTGGAAATATTTCTCTAAAAAAACTAAGAATATCTCCTAAGCTTCGCTCAGAATATTTTAGTAGCAATAATATACTGCTTAAGAACAAGCTATCTTTAAAGAATTTAAAAGCCTTCTTCCATGCATTATCAAGATCGGTAGTAAAATCAAAAATAGAAATACCGTCAATATTCTCTATTAAAGCACGTTCTACGCTTCTATACATATATAGCCTCTCAACTATTCTTTTCATTATTTCCACTTTCTTAGTTATGCTTATCTTTTCGCTCTTCATTTTGCTTATCTGCTCTTTCTCTATTTTACTTTCACTGGAGAAATAATGGAACATAGTTTTTATTCTTTCAGAAGGTTAAAAAGATCTTTTTTAACATCTCTCCTTCTATTTTCTGCAAACTTTTTTGTGCTTGAATCGGTAGTATTTCGCTCCATATTAATTTTTATCTCTGTTAGCAATGATTGCAAAACATCCATTTTTGCGTCCAACGAGCGGATACTATTCGCTACCTTCTCCATAGCTTCCGTATTTTTCCTCAGCTCCTCAACGATCTCAGTTATCATCTTAGCTATCGACTCCAAAACTTTGTTTAAAGCTTGTACTATACTAGTTACACTAGAGATTGTAGGAACAAGCCCCCTTGGCGTCTCGATAGCCTCAACCTCTATTTTTATTATCTCGCTATTATGCTCTCGATTATCATTTTTTTCAATTTTCTTGGTCAACTATCTCACCAGCGCAATATGGACAATCTGGTCTACGTTTTATTGTTTCTATTTGACTTATTTTAATTCCCTCTTCTAACGATATTAATGTTAGTGGTTTCAAACCACTTTTTTTAAGCAGATATTTCAGGCATTGATCAGCTTGAATAGCAGCAATTATACACATTGTCGTAGGCAGACTAACATTACACGTTAAATTCGATAAATCCCCCTGTTCTATCATAGTGTCTGGCATGTAGTAACATGCAAGACATGGCCAAATAAATGGTTTTACAACAGTAACTCTTCCTCTTAAACCATTTGTTGATGCCCCCCCGTCTATTAAGACCTTTCTATGTCTTATAGCGTATCTATTCACTTCCAGTCTAGCATCAATATCATCCAGAGCCGCAAGAACGCAATCAGATCTTTTTATTATATCATCTATTTCAGGAAAATCGAAGATGTTTGCGTAATATTTCTCGATTTTAACATCAAAATTTTTGCCCATAATTCTCCTAAACGCTAAGAGCCGCTCGCTAAGGACATCTACTTTCGGTTTTCCTATATCACCAACATAGTATCCTAACCTATTTAGATTTTCTTCTTCGACAATGTCTTTATCCACTATTACTATGTTTCCAACACCTACTCTAACAAGAATCTCCGCTAAAACAGCTCCTATCCCACCAACACCAAATATAGAAACAACTTTATCCCTCAACAAATATGGGTCATATCCAGTAATATGTGTTCTCAGAAAAATCTTAGGATATATTTTTCGCCTCGTCCTCACTTTTCTTTCGCCTCTTACCCATAATCTTCCATAAAGCCCTAACATATTGAACAGGATGCGAAACAATATTTATCCTTATTTTTGAGCCTCCAATAGACCTTAAAAAAACTCCACAGGCTTTTCGATAATTTCTTAACAGGCATAAATTATGAATCTCTTCTATTTCCTCATCTTTAATTTTAGGATTAATTTTTTTTAGGGCTTTTCTAAGATCTGAAAAATCCATTCTAGCAAATGGACAAAAATATTTTGATATTATGGTATCACACTTAGGTGAATTATAGTCTTTTTTTGAGCCCTCAAGTCCATACATATGTCTTATATAGTAACCTCCTTTTTTAATAAACTCCTCCCAGCTTAAACCCACA
>JAUQYS020000277.1:0-1956 GCA_030587585.2 Candidatus Njordarchaeota archaeon | reverse complement strand
GCGTTTCGCCATTCTAAGAATAAAATACCCAAAATTATCCCTACTTATAGAAAAATGGTTTTGAAGTCTCATGTATCAAAAGAAAAGAAAGAATAGCGTCTATTGCTGTATGAACAAATTGTTCATATCGTTTTTTAAAAAATGTATGGGATTCTAGTTCAGAAATACAAATCTTTGCCAAAAATTTTAAAAAATTTAAAAAAGAGGGAGCAAAAAATGAAAAAAATAGCTATGCTCATTTTGATTGCTCTGCTTGTTGGCCAGGTTGCTTTTTTTGTTGGGTACTCTGTTGACTCCAAAACACACAAAGCTCTAAAACCCAAGAGCATAAAGACACACTTTGTTGCTAAGAAGCCCGATAAGCCCAATAATGGTCACGGAAAACCAAGCGGAGATTCTGGAGACGGATCAGGCGGAGGGACTAATGACGCTAGTGGAGATAAATTTGCTGTCGTTATAGGAATATCCGATTATGACGGAACATCAAACGATCTTAGATATGCTGACGACGATGCTGTAGACTGGGCTAACTATTTGAAGTCTCTCGGATATCAAGTAAAATTATTACTCGATAGAGAAGCGACAGCACAAGCTATAGAAGATGCTATAAATTGGCTTCTCAGCGTAGAAGACGAGCCAGGAGACTACGTCGTTTTTGCCTACTCTGGTCACGGATATCATGATGCAACTTATGGTTCAATGGTCATAAGCACAGATATGGTAGGAATCACTGAAGGATACTTTAACGATGCGTTCAGTCAGCTAGATTCCCAGCATGCGTTCTTCTTCTTTGATGCATGCCAAATAGGCGGGATGAGTGTACTAGCGGACACTGAGGTTGGTAGATTTGTAGCGATGGCTTCAAACGAACATTCATATTCTTATGATGGTACCAGCGATATACAGAACGGATATTTCACGTACTATTTCCTTGAGGATGCTATAATTTCTAAGGGCTATGTCTACATGGAGGATGCATTTGACTATGCTACTCAGATGTGCAAAAGTATAATCAAGCAGTTTAAGCCTACCTCCGCAGACACATTTGCTGGTGGTCTGGCGCTATAATTTATTTTTTTAATATATTTTTTGATATAGCACAGTAGGAGTCAAGAAAAATGAGAAGTAGAAAGTTGGGCATATTTGCTTTTTTGATTTTGATGATGTTTTCTTTCGGATATTTGTTTTCTAAGACCACATATCTGAGTAATGGTCATATTTTTATTCGGTTGCCAGGTAATAAGCCTATATTTCATGTTGGTTTTGTTGATTCGGATACCTTCTTTAGCATAAAGTTTAGCAAGATAGTGGAGTTTATTGATAACAATAATGATAGCTATTTGTCTAAGGAGGACGATAAGATCTGTGCATATTCATTGCTAGCTATGAAATGGTGTATATATGTTTCCAACGACTCTGACATGATTATGGCGCATTTACATGGTTCTTCTAATAAAGCATCATTTAATGTAAGCATAACACTTATTATGAAGCAATCTAAAGATAATAATGAGTCTAGTATATCTGTATCCTTCGAAATTTCTAATTACGCATTCAGTTCCAATAGAAGCGTAATTTTGGTGATTTTTCGTGTTTCTGGTGGAAGAAATCTGAAGATTTACCTAAATTCCTCAAATATTGCTACGGTTCTTCAAGAAGACTCTAGAGATGCTCTTATAATAAAGACAGATAAAAATAAGCTCGGTAGCTATAATCAATCCGAAATTGGTGTCATAAATTCGGGAACTAACGATACTGTTCCTATAGATATGGTTATCGATTTGATCAGAAGGGTATCATATTATGTGGAAAGTATAACACTAGAGGAAGTGCTTCTTGGCTTTATTATAGCGATACCTATATGTGTTGTAATATTTGTTTCTGCGAATAAGAAAATCAACAAACTATTGGATCACTATATGAAAAAGCATAGAGAAATATCTGAATATTAAATTT